>SIAL01000172.1 GCA_009691815.1 Gemmataceae bacterium
AGGCGCACAAAGCTTCGGCAAGCAATTCCAAAGGTCCCTTCCGAGCCGACCACCACGCCGGTAAGGTCATAGCCCGGGGCATCTTCCACCGGACCACCAATGTTATAAATCTCCCCGTTGGGCAGCACCATTTCGATACCCAAAATGTGATTTACCGTCACGCCATATTTTAAGGTGTGTGGCCCGCCCGAGTTGGTGGCAATATTACCCCCGATGGTGCAAGCCCCCTGACTGGAAGGGTCAGGCGCAAAGTGCCAACCCTTCTCCTTGATCTGATTGGTAAGCCACACATTTACCAGCCCCGGATCGACCATGGCAACCCGGTTACGGTGATCAATTTCCCAGATGCGCTTCATTCGCGCCAACGCAATGACGACCCCGCCACCCACAGGCAGACATCCCCCCGCGAGGCTAGTGCCAGCCCCACGGGGCAAAAAGGGAACATTTGACTGATGACAGATCTTTACTATCCGAGATACTTGGTCCGTGTCGTTGGGAAATACCACCACCTCGGGCTTGTTTCGCTCGATGGTGAAACCGTCGCACTCATACACCAGCAACTCCGAGTCGTTGGTAATCATCCCGGCTGGACCAACCACCTCGCGGAGTTTGTCTAGGATTGTTTTGTCCATGGGGAAAAAGCCTTTGGTGGTGGGCCGGGGAGTTGAGCTTTCATCCCTGGTTTTTGCTTAACTAGCCCAGGGTGGGTAATGTCTCGTTAATAGCGCAAGCCGCTTGACCTAAGGTGGATTGCCGGTCGCTGTGGCTGACCTTGGATTTCGGGACCACACTCGCCATCGAGGATATCCGCAATCAAAAGGTCATGGTCGCCCGCTCCTTGAAAGCCCGCGGACCGGCATAAAAACCAAGCGCAAGCCTCATCAATGGTAGCGGCGCCTCCCTTGCCCCGTCTGGTATGAAGGACTCCCTCAAAGGGGAGTTCGTTGACTTTGCCAAACCTCGAAAGGAGGTCTTTGCGTCCTTCGGGAAGGATGCTCAAGGTGAAATCTTCGCCGGTTTCCAAAAGGGCACCGATGCCCCGCCCTTGGGCCAGAGCAATGCTTAACCGGGGCGGTTGAAAGGAACATTGCTGTACCCAACTGGCCAGCATGGTTTGGTCTTTGCCTTCATTATGGGCGGCAATAACAAACAGACCGCTGGGAATGCGGCCAAGTGCCCGGCCAATGGCGTCCAAATGTTCGGGGACAGGTTCATTCCTGGGAGGGTGATGTTTCATTTGGCCATCCTAGGGGTTGAACAAGGGGTGCCAAAGGTCCCCGGAAGGGGAAATTCAGAAAGAAACAGGGAACCCCTTTTCCTTTTTTAGGCCAAAAGGGTGTGGGTTCAGGTCAAAGTACGCTAAGGCGTTGCTCCTTAAAAGAACCGAGGGCATTCTTGTTTGCCAAGCTGGTTCGGGTGGATTTCATACCCCTTTTCCTACCTAGGCTTTTGCAGGATGGCCTTTTGCCAAAATCCAAGCTTTCAATGGCCTTGGATCCCACCATAGAGTAAGCTATAGCAGACTGCTTTCAGAACAGAGGTACCTTGAAACCGGGGCCGTATTCTGTTGGTTAACCGTCTTCCTCCGGTCCGCCCCGTTACCGCCCATTGGCCATTCGAATCGCAAAAGGATTGACTGATGCCCATCCCTCCAAGAAACGCGATTGGTTGCCAGGGATTTCAGCAAGACCGTTCCAAAAGTCGGCGCGAGTTTTTGAAAATCGGCGCCTTGGGAATGGGGGGACTTTCCCTGCCGGGGTTACTCCGGGCCGAACAGACCCTGGGCATCAAAAACTCGCATAAAGCGGTTATCATGATTTACATGGTGGGCGCACCACCCCACCAAGATATGTACGACCTCAAGATGGACGCTCCCGTTGGGATCCGGGGGGAATTCAAACCGACCTCCACGGCGGTTCCCGGAATCCAAATTTGCGAACACCTGCCCAAGCTCGCCTCCATCATGGACAAGGTGGTGCCTTTGCGATCGGTCCATGGTTCCCCCAGTGGTGACCACGATTCCTTCATTTGCTACACAGGTCGTTCGGTTCAAAACCAACCCCCGGGTGGGTGGCCCTCTATCGGGTCGAATATTTCAAGGCTTTTGGGTTCGGTAAACAAATCGGTGCCACCCTTTTTTGGCCTATCACCCAATGCCGGTCATCCACCCTATGGATCGCCTGGCCACCCGGGTTATTTGGGTGTGGCGCATGCGGCGGTTCGCCCGGCGGGTCCGGTGAAGAAGGATATGCTCAAAAACAGCATCAATGGGTTCCACTTATCAGATCGCAAAAGTCTGCTGACAAGTTTTGACCAGATGCGCCGGGGAAATGACGCCCATGGCAGGACGGATAGTTTGGATGCGGCAACCCGTCAGTCGATGGATATCCTGACTTCAAGCCGCCTTGTCGATGCCCTTGACCTTTCCCGGGAACCCACCCGGGTCCGAGAACGCTTTGGAAAAGGCGATGCGAATAACTATGGAGATGGCGCTCCTCGCAATATGGAGCATTTTTTGATGGCACGGCGCCTTGTTGAAGCCGGGGCCAGAGTGGTAACCCTTAACTTTGGACGCTGGGACTTTCACAGCAGCAATTTTAGCGAATGCAAAAACACCCATTTTCCCCTGTTTGATCATGGGATGCACACCTTAATCACAGACCTGCATGAACGCGGTTTGGACAAGGATGTCGCCGTGGTGGCATGGGGTGAGTTTGGACGAACGCCTCAAATCAACAAGGACGCTGGTCGGGACCATTGGCCTCAGGTCGGCGGGGGCCTTATTGCCGGGGGAGGATTCAGAACCGGGCAAATCATCGGAGCCACCGACCGAATCGGTGCTTCGATCACCAAGCGCCCCATTCATTTTGGCGAGGTCCACGCCACCCTTTACCACCATTTTGGCATCGACTACAGGAATGTTACCTTGCCAGATTACTCCGGTCGTCCCCACTATTTGGTGGACGATTGGCAACCGATGCCCGAACTGATCTGATGAATCCTGGGGAATAACTTTTTTCGGGTGTGCGCCCGTGGGATGGGGACGATTACCCATCCCACCATGGCTTGGATCCAACCTATGCGCGAACCTTAAATAAACGAACAACAACTACGGTCGGTTCCGTTGCCACTCAAACCGGCCGTGAAACAGGCGTCACAAAGCTCTATTCTGCCGCAACCGTGCTTTCAAAGCCCAGTTTTTTAAACAACTTATTAACAAACAACCGGGTGGTGTGCGAAATATTATTTTCTTTGGTTTCTTCGTCGCCAGCCATATTCAAAGTCTTTATGTTGCTGGAGTCAATCCATGTCTTTAATTTGTCAAAAAATTCAGCGTCTTTTTCGTAGAGTTTTAAGTCTACATCAAAATAAGGCCTCCGATGTTTCAGGATGGCGCTAAGGGTGGAGCGCATTCCCTTGGAATTCAGTTTCAAAGCAATCCGAAGGGTGCCATCGCTGTTTCTTACATTGGCTTCGGTTCGGATGGGGTATTCCGGAGAGGTTCCTTCCCTCAAACCGTATTTCAACCCAAATTCGGGATTAGGGCCACTTTCTGTTCTCCAACCTTCTGGCATAATTCCGCCGGTTTTCAAACCAAATTCCGCCGCAACCATGACTGAAACTTGATCGCCACCAATTTGGCCGCCAGAAATGACCTTGTCAAGCATCAAAGTTGCCTCCCAATCCGTGCAATATTAGTATTGGAAAAAAACAATAAGGGAACCGAATAAGTAGCTCTGGATTCGCTTCTAAAGGCGAAACCAATTGTGCCTGGGCCGGAAGAAAATGCTTGCCGACTCCCGCTTACCATTCCCTTTTCAAGGTTTTTGAGGACTGAGACTTCCCACCGATCTCATCCGCCAACTCTTAACCTAGGGGTTTTCCCAACCTCGGTTGGGATAAACCAAAATGAAGCACCACGGATTTCCCAATGGTTCCTTGGCGGGCCTGCCCTTTACAAACGAGGCAACGGCCATTGGTCGGGCGGAGAAATGGGAAAGCTTTTGGCGTGAGGGCTCAAAAACCTTTGTTATTTTCCGGCATCCTTTTGGTTACCAATTTTTCTCCCTAAACCGGATTTTTTCCTATCCGAATTTTTTCCTATAATGAGTTTATCTAGGGTGGCGTTGGCTTATACATCTCTTTTTGCCACCCCGTTGGATCTTCCTTTTGGGAATTGGGGAATGGCTCTCAACACGCCTTTATTTGAACTCCATCAAAGCTTGGGTGGGCGCATGGTGGATTTTGCCGGCTGGCAAATGCCGGTCCAGTACAAAAGCATCGTCGAAGAACATCTTGCGGTTCGGGCCTCTGTCGGGGCCTTTGACATTTCCCACATGGGCCGGTTTCGTCTGTATGGTCCAGGGGCCCAAGCGCATTTGGCCCATTTTGTTACCTGTTCTGTCGCTACCATGATTCCCGGTCAGGTGAAGTATGGACTGATTCTGAACGAACAGGGTGGCACATGCGACGATGTTTTGGTTTACCATTTGGGGGATCATTGGGCGTTGGTGGTGAATGCCTCCAATCGGCAAAAAATCTGGACGCTGATCCTTGCGTCCTTTCCCGAAACAGAAGTTCGGTTTGTAGATGAAACGCTCGAAACGGCCATGGTGGCCATTCAGGGCCCCAACGCTATTGCCCTTTGCGGAGACATTGCCAACACCGATTTTTCGAACATGGGCAACTACTCCGCCCAAAACCTGACCTATAGGGGTTGTGAAATCCTTGTCAGCCGAACGGGATATACCGGGGAGGATGGCATGGAGTGGTCCGTTCCCTCCTATTTGGCGAATAGCTTGGCAAAGGATCTGGAAACTCACCGGGTCCCTTGGTGCGGGTTGGGTTGTCGGGACACTTTAAGGCTTGAAGCGGGGATGCCCCTTTATGGCCATGAATTGAACGAAGCCATTGACCCCTTGCAGGCCGGGTTGGGCTTTGCTGTGCGAAAGCCTCTGGAGGGGTTTGTCGGGGCAGGGGCCTTGGCCAGTCGGATGATGAACCAATCAAGACGGATTCGCAAAGGGTTAATTCTTGGAGGCAAGCGGATCTCCCGGCAGGGGGACAAAATCTATCAAGGAGATCGGGAAATAGGAGTCGTCACCAGTGGCACCTTTGGCCCAACGGTGGGTGCCTCCATCGCCATGGCCTTGATTGATTCCGCCTTTTCGCAATGTCCGGAACCTTTGGAAATCGATGTCAGGGGCAAGAGGGAAAGGGCGACAGTAACGCCACTTCCCTTTTACAAAAGGACCCAAGGTTAGGCCAAGCGTTTTTTTCACCAAGGAGAATCGTCAGATGTCCCAACGGAAATATGCTCCAACCCATGAGTGGGTCGAAATCAAGGATGGCCTATTGGTTGTTGGTTTGTCCCAATTCGCCGTGGACCAACTCACCGATGTGATCTACATCGACCTTCCCAAGGTGGGCGTGACGGTGACTTCCGGTCAACCGGTAGCCGAAATCGAGTCGGTCAAAGCCGTCAGCGATATATACGCTCCCGTGGAGGGTGAAATCACCGAAGTGAACACGGTCCTTGCCACGGATGCTTCGATTGTTTCCCGCGACCCGTTTGGAGAGGGTTGGCTATTCAAGATAAAACCAACCTCGGCGGATCCGACCTCCCGTCTTCTTTCCGAGGCGGAGTATCAAGCGCAAATTGCCGGTCAGGGCCATTGATTTTGTTTGCCACAATTGGATTGCGATAACGGCGGTAATTTTCAGAAAGGAATGGGTTATGTCTTATGTGGTCAACACCGCCTCAGAGCAAAAGGAGATGCTCGAAGCCATCGGTGTGCCCCATTTGGAAAATTTGTTTGATCAAGTTCCCAATTCTTTAAGGCTAAAGCGGGACTTGGCGGTTCCTGGTCCTTTTTCCGAGCAGCAGCTTACCAGGCATATGGGGCGGTTGGCAACGGCCAATCAATCCACAGATGACCTCGTCTGCTTTTTGGGGGGAGGGGCCTACGATCATTTCATTCCCGCAGCGGTGGATGCGCTCTCCATGCGCAGCGAGTTTTACACGGCCTACACCCCGTACCAAGCGGAAGCCAGCCAGGGAAGTTTGCAGGCTTTTTACGAGTTTCAAACGCTAATTTGCCAACTTACGGGCATGGATGTTGCTAACGCCAGCCTCTATGACGGAGCCAGCGCGGCCGCCGAAGCAGTGCTCATGGCCATGTCGGTGACGGGTCGTAATGGCAAAGTGGTTGTGGCCGAAACTCTCCATCCCAACACACGCCAAGTCATCGCCACCGTGATTGCCAACCTTGGCCCACGGATCGAGGTGATTCCCTGCCCGGGGGGATTCCTTAATCCCGCCGAGGCGGACCTTGCCCTTGATGATTCAACCTCGTGCTTGGTGGTTCAAAACCCCAATGTGCTAGGCGGATTGGAGGAGATGGCGGAACTTTGTCAAAAGGCCCAGTCCAAGGGAGTGCTATTGATTGTTTCGGTGGACCCGGTGAGTTTAGGAATACTCAAAAAACCCGGTGACTATGGGGCCGACATCGTTATTGCCGAGGGCCAAGGCCTTGGCAACCCCTTGGCCTATGGTGGACCATACCTTGGTCTGATGGCTTGCCGGGAAAAGTTTGTCCGAAAGATTCCCGGGCGGCTGGTTGGTCAAACCCATGACCGAAATGGAAAGCGCTGTTTCGTCCTGACTTTACAAACCCGCGAGCAACACATTCGCCGCGAAAAGGCAACAAGTAATATTTGCACCAATCAAGGGCTATATGCTTTGCGAACGGCGATTCACCTGTCCCTGTTGGGCCCAAAGGGTTTACGGGAAACCGCCAATTCCTGCACTCAAAAAGCGCATTATCTGGCCAACAAATTGTTGGAAACGGGTTTGGTCCACCTTGATCCTGACCGCCCCTTCTTTAAAGAGTTTACCGTAAAACTCGAGGCATCCATCGCTCGCAAGTGGACCACCGGGGAGATCCTCGACCGAATGCTTTCCCAAGGATTTCTCGCGGGCTATTCAACTGGCCGGTGGCTTGTGGGCAAGGGAGATTGCCTTACCATTGCCGTTACGGAAAAACGCACCAAGGAAGAGATGGACCGGTTTGTCGAGGCCTTCTCGCAAATCGCCTAGACAAGCACTCGCAACCCATTAGGTAACTGGCAATGGAAAAAAACCAATCGACCGGTCTTTTGTTTGAAATTTCCCGTTCCAACCGACGGGCTCATCGGGTGGAAGCTGTCGATGTTCCCGAGATTCCATTGGAGGCGATGTTCCCCGCCGAGGCCTTGGCTTTTGCCCCATTGGACCTTCCCGAGTTGGCGGAACTGGATAT
>SIAL01000173.1 GCA_009691815.1 Gemmataceae bacterium
TAAACACCTTCGTGGAAAAAGGGGGCGGTCTGGTTCTTGTTTCGGGACCGGTGAACACGCTCCAGCTAGCCAAACCCGGGGCGGACCGAACAAGCCTAAAATCTATTTTAGATCTGTACCCTGTGCAATTGCGCGATTTGCGATTGGATGGGGCGGAACGCAATCTCGATAACCCTTGGCCCCTTCGTTTTGAGGGTGCCACCCCTGAAATGGAATTCCTGCGCCTTGATGAAGAGGAGAGCAAACCATTCCTTGGGGATTGGGCGGATTTCTTCAACACGGCAGGCAAACCAGGAGATACTTCAAGGGGGTTCTACTCTACCTACCCCATTGAGGAAATCAAAAAAGGGGCCATCGTCGCTGCTAGGTTGGGGGATGAAAGGGTTAAACAAAAAGACGGAAAACTGGCCCCTTGGATGGTTTTGAGCGATCCCCAAGGTGGCAGGCGGGTCGTTTGGCTAGGGTCGGACGAGTCATGGCGACTTCGTCCATTCAAGGAATCTTGGCATGAACGGTTCTGGACCAAGTTGGCCCGATATGCCGCCGCCAATTCCCAAGGTCGTGATGTACGCCGGATTCGCCTATTTGCGGGCGGCCCCTACCAGGCCTTAAGGCCCATCTCGTTCGAGTCGGTGATTGATGACCGTGGCGGCAAACCCCTTATAAGCGCCTCCGATCCACCCCGTGTGCGGTTGATCGCCCCCCAAGGGATCTCCGAAGGGGATTATCCAGCCACCGTAAAAATGGAACCTCGCCCGGGTAGCCCGGGGGTTTGGCGAGCTAGATTTCAGGTCCGCGCCAGTGCTCGGTATGAAATGATCATCGAGGTTCCGACCACAAAAGACAAATTGTCCGGCATTCCCCTCATTGTTGAGGCGGCCGACCCCGAAGCGGAAAACACCAGACCCGATTGGGTTGGACTTTATCAGCTGGCCAGTCCCCTTTCCTCTGTCGAATCAAGACTATCCGAGGAGCAGGTTCGGTTGGTAAAGGAAGGCCTAAGGCGGCCGGGCGGATCGGGCAAACCCGACGGCGCGAAATCTGTAAATGCCAAATCTGGCGATACCAAGGACGGCGCCAACGAACCGAGGCTTTTGTTTGACATTCCTTCGGCGAGTTTGATTCAATTCCTTTTGCCGGGGGAATCTTCCAGCATCAAAAACCGCGGCCCTGTCGACGATGTGTGGGACGATGGCCCCAGTCTCGGCAGCCCCACGGGGGACAACCCTGGCGAACGGGTCCTCCCCTGGGCCATGCTCGCCATCGTCTTGCTTTTGGGAACGGAATGGACCCTTCGTAAACTATGGAAGGTAGCCTAGCCTCGGGAAATCCCCAAGGAACCAAAATGTCAACAACCTTTGACCTACTTCCTGATTCTCGTCCGGGCAACCTTACCCCCGACCTGACCATGCCTCTGGAGCGACTCCGGGGGAGGATTCTGCGCTTTTTAATTGTTCGTGGCGTGCTGTTTTCCCTGATCTGCTTAGGCGTGGCCTTTTGGGGTTTGATGCTTTTTGATTACGGTGTTTTTTCGGCTTTTGGCCTAGATTGGGCTCAGGTCCTTCCCGCCCCGCTTCGGGGATTGCCGGTTTTGTTCCTTTTGGCAATCCTTGGGGCAATTATCGTTTTTCGAGTTGTCCAACCCGCCCTATTACCCCTTTCACGGTCCTCTTTGGCGATTTTGTTGGAACGGCGTTTTCCCGCCGAACTCCGTGAACAACTTATCACCGCGGTTGATCTGGGGGATCCTGACGAAGCCGAACGAAGGGGCTATTCCCGTGACATGGCGGAACGGGTTTTTGCCGGGGCCAGATCCGCAATTTCCAAGGCCAATGCGGATTTGGTCCTCGATTGGCCCGGCCTCAGTTTGGTTGCCAGCTTGGCCCTTTTGGTCTGTATTGTGCCTTGGCCCATTGCCCTTGGAATGGGCTGGATCCACTCCAAAATAAGTTCCGCAACCGACCCCAAGGAGGTTACCCCCACCTCGTGGAAAGAGATCGCCTCCATCCTTTTAGACCGCAATGTTCTACTTAAAGACCTCGCTTGGCCAAGGCGCTCTTTCTTGGTTCTTGAGGGTTTTCCCGCTTCGGGCGAGATCGTTATTGGCCAAGATCTGGGTCAGGTTTCCTTACGGGTTCAGGCGGTAAGGCACCTCACCGTAGGTGCGCCAAGTTCGGCGGCCGTGACAGCTTCAGGCAACACCCTTGCCAAAGGTTGGCCTTCGGAAGGTTGGAGGCCCCTCACCTGGTTTGACCTTCAGGCCCGGGGGTGGGTGGGACCCGTTTCAGAAGCCGGGCTTTCGCAAACTTGGCAAGACACCCTTTCTGAATCTCGCTTCACCATCGACGCTTTGGAAAGTCTACTGCTGGAATATCCCACTATAGACTCCGGTCCCATCAAGGCCTTGCGTGAAGCCATGGAACGCCTTCGCCAGATCGAGGAATCCATGGCGGATCCCTCCCTAAAACGCAAGCAAATTCCAACAAAGGTGATCGTGTTCTTGCAAATGCCCGGTTCCAATAGCACCACCCCCATGCAACCTGTTGGCCGCCAAGAATTCACCACCCTCATCAAGGATTTGCGTGAGTCGGCACTTTTTACCGTAAAAGGCGATGATTACTCAACCGCCGGGAAACGAATTCGAGTGGTGGCGCCTCCCCGGCTTGAATCCCTTGATATTGAAGAACAACATCCGGCCTATCTCTTTTATCGACCGGGAAACGGTGGCGCGACCGGCCCGGCACCGGCGGCCCTGATTGGACAAAGACAATCTTTTCTACCTAGGGAAATGCTTCAGGCCGGTAGTGATCAAACTCGGTTCGCGGTTCCTCGCGGGGCCAGAATCGTCCTTACGGCGACCGGGGATCGCCCCCTGCAAACCATTCTCGTGGAACGATCGAAGGGGGAAACGGTAACCACCGGTCTATCGGAAGGAACTACCCCCAAGGCTTCCAAAGAACCAACGGTGATCCCCGCCCAAATCCAAAATGAAAAGCAAATTCGCCTAGAGGAAATGACTCTGGAGGAGGACACCAATCTTCAGATCAAGATGACCGATGAGGATGGTGTGGTTGGGGTTCGGCGCATTGCCATAAAGGTTTTGGCAGATACCCCACCTCAGGTAAAGGCGGAACCTTCGCCTTTTTTAAGACGAAGTGATCAAGGTGTGTTTTTGGTTACTCCCGAAGCACGGATTCCTTTTAACGGTACCGCGGAAGATAGGCAGGGACTAGGCACCCTTGAACATTCCTGGACGGTTGAGGCAGTGGAAGGTAATGATGTGGCCATTTTATTTGCCGCGGCCGGAGTTGGCAGATGGGCATCAGTAGGCTTGGGGGATGGCCTGGGTGCCACAACCGGGTGGTTGCTGCTTAACCGCAATCAAAAAAGTGAGACCCCCGGAAAAACCATTCAGCGCCGAATCATTCCTGCCTTGGACCTCTTGATCAATCAAACGCCTAGTGAAAGACTGGATGCGCCCACAGTTTCCGCCTATATGACCAAGAAAATGAGCCTTCCTTTCCGTGATAAATCGGGAGGCAATGGTGAGGCTTTGCCTGAGGATAGGCAATCCCTCATTCGTCGATTACAAATTACTCCTGACCTTTGGGAGCAGTTTGGGGATAAACCGCACTTTGATTTTTCCATGGATAAGGCTGGGATTCCCCAACCTAAAATGGGTGATTCGTACTTAAGGCATCGGGTTAGCCTTTGGCTTGAGGCAACCGATCTTGACATTGAACTCGATCCTTCGGGGGTTGCTCAGGGACCGCATCGGTCCCCGTCTCAAGAGGCTTTTTCTTTTCTGGTAATCCCCGAGGAAGACCTCCTTCAGGAAGTGCGCAAAGACGAAATCAAGGCCCAAGATCAACTCGAACTGGTGAGGCAACGGATCCTCGCGGATGCTGCGACCGCCTACCTTTTGGAAACCTCAAAATTCCGAAAAGATCCCCTTTGGACCAAACTTTCGGCGGAGGATTGGCGGACGGCATCCGGACGCTTTAACAAGCGAACGGACGATCCAATTGACAAGCTCCTTGAAGAGTCGCAAAAGGCGTTTGAAGATCTGGCCACCCAATATCAAACCATCGTTCGTGAACTGGAACTCAACCATGTGACCGAAAAAATCCAAGTACAAAAACGCCAAGTCCGTGACCCGCTTGGCAACTTGCGCGACAACCTTTGGCCCGATACAAAGCGAGCTTTTGAGGGCCTTCGTCAAACGGTCGCAGCCGGCGAATTGGATCCTATCAAACAAAAGGCGGCCTTGGCGGATACCAACGAGAAGTTGACTGCTGTGCTGCTGGTTATTGATGACCTCCTAAGCAAAATGGGAGGAACACTGGATTTCGACAAGGAATTGGCTCGGGCGAGGGAGATCGAACGGGCGGAAAAGGCCCAGTTTGATCTGATTCAAAAACTCCACGAAGAATTGGTCAAGCGAGCCCTTGAGGATGCCCTCAATCCCAAATAATTGCTTTCATTTAAGGAACATTGTATGACGGAAGAATCGGCGTTTGAACAGGGAACTTTCAAGTTGGCCCTAAAGGCGTTTCGCAAAAAACTCAAGCTAACCCGCTTAGCCGACGAATCCGCATTGGGCGGCCGGGCTACCACTTCAGGGCGCAAATCCTCCATAGTCGCCATTACTCCGCCGGATTCGTTTGACCTTACGGTTTTCGATGAGTTGGCTCGCCAAGGGAAACTGAAAAAAATCGGCCACGGTATGTTTGAAATGATTGGGGAATAAACAAAATGTTAAGACGAAGGATGCTTCTTGCGCTATTACCTCTACCTCTTTTGGGGGCGGATTGGCCAAGGTTTTTAGGCTCCGACGGTTTGGGCCATTCCGAAGCCATCAAATTGACCGACCGGGACAAACTCGAACCCAATATTCGCTGGAAGGTTTCCCTTCCGGGAAAAGGTTGGTCCTCGCCAGTTGTGGTTGGCGATAAGATTTATTTGACCACCGCCATACCCACAGGCCCCGCCGGGGCAAAGCCCGATCAAAACCTTGAGGTGCTTTGCCTAGATGCTACGGATGGAAAAACCGTTTGGCAAACCAAAGTCATCACCCAAAAAGGCGACAATTCTCCCAATATCCACCCAAAAAATTCCCATGCCAGCCCTACCATTACCGTAAAAGGGGACAGACTATTTGCCCACTTTGGGCACATGGGAACCGCTTGCCTTGACACCTCTGGGAAAATCCTGTGGCAAACAGCCGGTTTATATACAAGGCCTCAACATGGCGGGGGCGGAAGCCCCGTACTTGTCGATGACCTTTTGGTGTTCTCCGCCGACGGCTTGGACCTGCAGGCTGTGTTTGCCCTCAATACCAAGGATGGGAAAATTGCCTGGAAAACCGAGCGAAACGCCAAACCCCAACGGGCTTTTTCGTTTACGACCCCCACGGTCGTCACCCGAAATGGACGCAAAATGTTGCTCAGCCCCGGGAGCGAAGTCATTATGGCCCTTGATACCCAAACAGGAAGCGAAATCTGGCGCTTGCCTTACAAGGGTTATTCTGTCATCCCACGCCCGGCCATTCATGGCGACCTGGCCATCTTCTCCACTAGCTACGATACAGCATCCCTCATCGCCGTCAAAATCACGGAATCCGGCCTGCTGGATGAAAAGTCTATCGCTTGGAAAATGACCAAGGGAGCCCCCCATACCTCTTCGCCTTTGATCGTGGGAGATTTGCTTTTCCTTATTTCCGACAATGGCATTGCCTCCTGCGTCGATCCCCAAACGGGGAAAATCCATTGGCAAGAACGGGTTGGTGGCAGCTACTCCGCTTCACCCTTCTTTGAGGCGGGGTCAAGCAAGGATTCCGGACCTGGCACGGGTACCATTTGGTTGCAAAGCGAAGAGGGCGAAATAACCCGACTTGCCGCAAAAAATACTTACAAAAAACTGGGCAAATTCGACCTCAAGGAACGAACTCTTGCTAGTCACGCCACCGCCAATGGAAATCTGTTCATTCGCACCGAAGGTCACCTCATGTGCCTTGGCGCAAAATAGATTTCAAACAAGATAATGTGGCCAAAAATCACTCCTAATCATTGTTCGGGAGGGAATCTTTAAGGATTGCCCTTTCCGGGGACGGTGGTATCCCTTCTTTCCCAATTGGTTGTTCCTCCTTTAGATTGCCTTTTTTCGTTTTTTCCCCAAAACAATTGCAAGTACCCACTCCCCAACCCACGGGCCAACCACCATGACTTTTCAATCCCTAAATCGTCGTCAGTTCACCAAAGCCGCCATGGCCACAACGCTCCTACCCGTCGGTGCCTGGCCCGTTTGGGCCCAAGCCACGACTCCTCTACGATTGGGGTTTATTGGTGTAGGGATGATGGGGCGTGGACATTTAGGAGCCTTTTTGGGAATGAACGATGTCCAAGTGGTAGGCATCGCCGAGGTGGCAAAGGAACGACTTGATTCGGCCATGGGCATGGTCATCGATCGCAACAAAGCGAAAAAAGATGCCCCAGCTTGCAAAGCACACGGGGATTATCAGGAACTCCTTGATCGCAAAGACATCGACGCGGTTGTCATTGCCACGCCCGATCATTGGCACGCCCTCAATGCCATCCACGCCGCCCGCGCCGGCAAGCATATCTATTGTGAAAAACCGTTGACCAGAACCGTTACCGAAGGGAGGCGGTTGGTTTCCGAGGTTGCCAAGGCAGGGGTGATTTTCCAAACCGGCAGCCAGCAACGAAGTGAATTTGAAGGCAAGTTCCGCCAAGCGGCCGAAATCGTTCGAAATGGCCGTTTGGGCAAAATCCAAACCGTTCGGATTGGGGTGGGTGGCCCGGCCGTCGCGTGCACCTTGGCGGCGGAGGAGGTTCCCGCCGGTACCGATTGGGAAAAGTGGATGGGCCCCTCACCCAAACGCGCTTTTCATCATGAGCTTTGCCCAATTGGCATTCACAGACATTTTCCAGCCTGGCGAAATTATCGGGAATATGCGGGGGGCGGGCTGGCCGACATGGGCGCGCACCATTTCGACATTGCCCAATGGGCCTTGGATATGGATGCCACCGGTCCGGTGAAAATCGACCCTCCTGCCAAGGGAAACGAGGGATTAAAATATACCTATGCCAATGGCATCGTCATGTTTCATGGCGGCCCTAGCGGCTGTACTTTTGAAGGGACCGAAGGGACTCTTTATGTGGATCGCTCGATAATCAAGGCATCCAAAGAGAGTGTCCTTAAGGATCCCTTTTCGGAAAAAGACAAGCGCGTTTACTTCGCCACCAACCATCGCCGTAATTGGATTGA
>SIAL01000174.1 GCA_009691815.1 Gemmataceae bacterium
TTAGGGGGTGGGACTTGGCTGGGCGGGGTTATCATCATCGACCGAGCTACCCCGAATTACCAATAACCCTTTATCAATGGCCAGGCTCCTTAACAAAAAGGTGGGGCGGGGACGATCCGCCTGAAACCGGAGGATGGCCACCGGGCAACCATTGTGGCGAAACCAACTCACATCCATGCCGTTTTGGGTGGCACTTTCCGAGATTCGTTCCAATATGGCCTGTGGATGAATAGGAATCGCCCCGGCCTTGGCGGAAAGGATGCGTATGGCAATGGTGTTGGCTTCGCCCTGAGCCAACCACAATTGCGCCTCCATATGAATCACCGGATCGAAGGGCCCTATCCGGTGGCGAAAACCCACCGAGAGCTTATCCCCTTGCATGGCAAAGCGCATTCCCTTGAGTTTTTCATTCCAATCGGAATTATCCAAACCCAGCTGGACCAAACCCTCCGAAAGGTAGGCGTTGATCTGATTTTGATGAAAGCGGGCGAACCATTCCTTGTCCCCGCCGGTGACTGCATTGATCAATTCCCCAAACTCGGTGACAAACTCCTGCGCGAGTGTATCTTGTTTAGGAACCGTAGTTTGCGTTAATTCCTTGTAAAAGGTCGGGATATGATTGAGGGCAATGCTGGTGCCCGTGACGGTGCCTGCCAGGATCATAATCACCACGGACAGGCTTGCTATCGTTGTCCACCTTGCCATCCCATTGCCCTCCGTATTTGGATGAAAAGTAGCCCAAACTGCGGTTCCAAAGCAAGGCAAATGGTCCCTATGTGCTCCACAAGTTGTGAATCTGAGGCAAATACGATGTCTACGGAAGGATTAAAGGTCGGTTGGTAACGATTTTTTCAAGCACAAGGATAATTCAGCCGATTTGCATTGTGTGGGATCTCCGGTTTGCAATGGTTGCCGCAAGAAAAGCGGTTTTCCTTTTTGCAGGGTGTACCCCAAAGCTGTTTGAGACAAGAGGTGAATCATGACTAGGTGGGCGAAGTCATTGGGCGGGTTGGCCATTTGGGCAGCCTGTGTTGTAGGTGCTCAGGCGCAATTTCCCGGTGATGGTGGTTTGGGCGGTATGCCCGAACCTCTTGGGATTCCCTCGGGGGGGGAATTGATTCCGGGACCGATTTCACCCCTCAATGCGCCTCCCGGGCCAAGTGACATTTTTAGCCTTCCCGCCTCCAGCCCATCGGCCTTTATGGACGATCCTCGCCCCTTGGAGACAGCCGTCTTCATTCATGTGGGAGCTATGGCCTTGGCACGATTTGCACCCGCCGGGCCGGTGGTGGCAACGAGTCCTAATACCTCGATGAGCTATGGCGCGGTAATTCCCCAAATGAATTGGGGTGGCCGGGGCACGCTCGGGATTCTCCACGAAAATTATGCTTGGGAATTAACCGGGTTTTATGTTCCCAACCAAAGCTCCAGTGCCAACACCAGTAATCCAACGGGCATGACCATTCCCTTTGGGGCCATTCCCCCGGAAATGGCCGCAGCTGGCCTTACGAATACCGCCACGGGGGTGATCCAGAGTTATTCGACTTCCTTTGGAAATATCGAATTGAATTACCGGACCACCAACCTGAGCATCTTCAATTTTGAGGCGATCATCGGCCTTCGCTATTCCGATATTCAAGAGTCCGCGATTACCAATTATATTGGATCGACACCTTCCAATGGTAGTTCCTACGGGGCTACGACCAACAACCGGATGGTTTTGCCTCAAATCGGTTTGGAGCACAATCTTCAACCGTGGCGTGGCATCAGCATGGGTTCGCAATACAAGGTCGCACTGGGTCCGAACTTTACAGAAAGCCAACTCAGCCTTACTCAATCCACCGGGTTGAATCAGTTTTCCAATTCCGCGACCAACACGGTTTTTGGCCAGCTTTATGAAATCAATCTGTTTGCCAACCTCTTTATTTTGGAACGGTTCCGATTTCGTTTGGGAATGGATATGATCTGGGCCAATGGCATCGCCACCCCGGGGAATATCTTTACCTACGATATCGCCAACCCCACCATCAGCAATCGGACAGGGTCCGCATTTTATTGGGGACCCAACTTTGAGTTTCAGTTCCTTTTTTAAGACCTGTTAGAAGTTGCCAAAAAAAAGGCCGGGGGCAATCCTCCGGTCTTTTTTTGTATCCGCACAAAATCGTTTGTGAAATGTCAGGCGGGAATCTCGACCGCCCGGCGAATTTCCACCATCCCGGGCGCGCCAAGGGCAAAGTCGAATTTGGTATCCGGGGTGGCGGCGGCGCCAAACCGGCCATCCGGGGCCAATGCAATAAAGGCGGCCCGTACTGCGTGTTTGCCACGCCTTGCCGCCACTTTGTGGAGTCTTCGGACCGCTTCTTCACAGGCCTCTTGCGGGGAAAGGCCACGACGCATGGACTCCACAATGCGAAAGCTGCCACAGATCCGAAGTATTTCTTCGCCCACGCCTGTGGCCCCGGCAGCACCGGCTTCATCATCCACATACAAACCCGACCCAATTATAGGGGAATCCCCCACGCGACCGTGGAGTTTGTGAGCAAGGCCCGAGGTGGAACAACACCCACCAAGGGTCTTATTGTTGCCAAGGGCCAGCACCGTTACCGTGTCGTGGTTGTCGACCTCTCCGGGAACCGCCATGGGTTGGGAAGGCTTTGGCCTAGTGGCATACCATTCTTTGACACTGGCTTCGGTGGAGAGCTGCTCCAAACGGAAACCGTTCTGCTGGGCAAAGTCCCTTGCCCCCTCTCCCACAAGGATGACATGGGGTGTTTTGCGGGCGACCAAAAGGGCCAATCGCGCGGGATGGCGGATGTTTTCTATCCCCGCAACGGATCCACAATCCATGGTTTTCCCGTCCATCACGCAGGCATCAAGGGTGACCACACCCAAGGAATCCGCCACCCCCGCATAACCCACCGAGTGTACCGTGGGATCATCCTCGACGGCCTGGGCACCGTCCACCGCAGCGTCAAGCGGTCCCTTTCCCATGAGGAGCGACTTCAGGGTGGTTTGAACCGCCGTTTTTCCGAAAGGCCATGTGGCAATGACTCTTGCTGATTGGATTTGCATGGAGGATCTCCCAAGAAGGATTTGAAGACATGCAGCCAGCTGGCAAAATCTTTGGGCATTGAAAACCCTGCTTTCACGGGGTTTTTGTTAAGATTTAGGCCGGTTACCTTGATAATTAAGGGGTTTTTGTGCCTTCACCAAGAAAAAAATCCGAAAAACCCGCAGATTTTCGGATTCCTATCGTTGACATTCCCAAGCCAAACACTTAGGGTTTACACAAGCGGGGGTTTGAATTCCCCTTCATTTCCGCTTGGCAGGTTGCCATTTCAAAGCATCATGTCAAGCCAATTTTCCAGAGGTAAACCCAATGTCCAAGGCATTGACCAAGTCTGCGGTTGTGAAAAGCATCGGTGACACCACCACCAAAAGCAACAAGGAAGTCATTGCGTTCCTTGACGCCCTCACCGATTTGGTGAAGGAACAACTGGGCAAAAAAGGCCCCGGAGTTTTCCAAATTCCCGGCCTAATCAAGCTGACCTTGGTTAAGAAGCCAGCCACCAAGGCACGAAAAGGTATCAACCCCTTTACCAAACTAGAGCAAACCTTCAAAGCCAAACCCGCCTCCAATGTGGTTAAGGCAAAGGCCCTCAAGGCGTTCAAGGAAAGCATCAAGGCCTAGTTCCCTTGGTTTCATTGGCTAAAGGCCATGGGAGCAAAAAGGAATTGGGTTTATCAGGATTTTTTCGGTCGGGGTTCTCTTGATCGCAAACTTCCGCCATAATAAAAGGGTCTGTCACAGAATATTGTGACAGACCCTTTTTTCATGGATACGCTTTTGACCCACGACACCGCCAACCCTGAAACCGTTCGACCTTTTTCCATGGAGGAACGGGTGGATCGTTTGGAAGATCAGGTTTGGGAACTCCGAAGCAAAGTCAACAAACTATCCCATCCCAACCGACCAATCCCTGTCCCTGTCCCTAAGGCTCGGCAAGTGGACCTGTCGAGTGTTTGGGTTTTCCTATCGAGAGTCGGAAGTCTTTTAGGGCTTTGGATCTTGGCTTTTTTAGACCTAATCCGCTCTTGGAGTTGGCTAAGACGCGGCCTTGTCCTTTTGTTGGGCGGGGCCATCCTCCTTTCCAACTGGTGGTTGCCCTTTTCGGGGGTTTGGTTTTTGGGCAGCGTTTTTGAACGATTGGTGATTTTGCTGCTTGCCGGCTTTTGGTGGTATCTCTTTGTCGGCGGGAATATTAAGCGACCGTGGGCCAAGGCTATCCCCAAAAAAGGGAGCCGATTTTTCGGTTGGTTTAGGTCGCGGGCGTCCTGATAAGGTTTGTCTTTTGCCCATAACCTTTGGCGGGAACTTTTTATGATTCGACTCGGCGTTAATATCGATCATGTGGCCACCTTGAGACAAGCAAGGCTAGGTTTAGAGCCCGACCCGGTTGCCGCGGCGATGGAGGCGGTTTTGGGTGGGGCTGATGGCATTACCGTTCACCTACGGGAGGACCGGCGCCACATCCAAGAGCGGGATGTGCGGATTTTGCGCCAAATGGTCCCCTGTGGACTTAATCTTGAAATGGCCGTTTCCCGTGACATTATCGCTTTCGCCTGTGAAATCCTGCCTGAGGAAGCCACGCTTGTTCCTGAAAAACGGGAAGAGCTAACCACTGAGGGGGGCTTGGATGTATTGGCTCATTTGGCGGCGGTGGAAGAATGTATGGGTCAACTCAAAGACCGCGGGATTATGGTTTCACTATTTATCGACCCCGACCCCCGACAAATTGAAGCGGCCCATCGTTTGGGAAGTTATGCCGTCGAATTTCAAACCGCGTCCTATTCCGAAGCCAAGACCGCAACAGGCCGGGCCGAAAGCTTGCAGAGATTGGTGGACTCATCCCGAATGGCGGCAAGCCACGGCATTCATGTCCATATGGGCCATGGCCTCAACTATCAAAATGTGTTCCCGATCGCGGCAATACCCCAAGTTGAGGAACTCAATATTGGCCACAGTATCGTAGCCAGATCTGTATTGGTAGGGATGAGGCAAGCTGTTATCGACATGAAGGGAGCCATCGCCCAAGGGCGAAATGGGACCGGCTTACGCCACCACTGATTCACCAACCGGAGGGGTTGGTCCCGGGTTTGGCTCGGGGCTTTCCGTGACATGGTTGGGCATAAATAGCGATTGAACCAAAAGCATCACCGCCCCGGTGACCAGCCAACAATCGGCGAGGTTAAAAACGGGCCAATCGAACCAATGGTTCCAATGAAGAAAGTCGCGCACCCCGCCAAAAACAATCCGGTCGTGGAAATTGCCAACCGTCCCCCCAAGGATCAAACCCAGAGCGGTGGTAAGCCATATTTGGCGGATGCCCTTGCCGAAAATGCTCCAGGCAATTACCGCCATGGCGGCGGTTAGACTCACAATGGCAAAGGTGCCATTCGCCAGATTTTTGTGTTGGCCTCCCATGCCAAAAAGGGCTCCGCGATTGACTCTGGGGACAAGGATATCGTCGATAAACTCAAATTGCGCGACCAGTTGAAACCCGGTTTCTGGTGTTGCTTCCCAAAGGCGGAAATATCCCGGGGTTTTAGGATCTCCTAGCCACGAAAAGACTTGGTGTTTCGACCAAAGGTCAAGAATCAACCCTGCCACCGCCAGTGTCCAAAAAAGGGTTCGGTAAGTCCGGATTCCCGTGATCGACATTCCTTGCCTCCGCTTTCAACCAACCCTAACCGACAACTTCCGGATAGGGTATGGGTTGAGGATAGCCATTGGCCCCCATCGGGCAAAGGGCATTCTGAAAACGGACCTTAATCTGGGTAGCGTGCTTCAATCGGTTGCCCCTTCCGATTCTCGATTTGGGAGTTTGGGCAAAAGGAGTTTTTAACCTCGGTAAAGAGCTTCAATCGGTTGCCCCTGCATTAGGTTCAGTCCGCGACCCAGTGGATCTAGGATGGTGGTATCCGTTCCCAAACCGAGGGCGTGGTAAATCGTGGTGCCAAGGTCCATGGGCGAATAGGCTTGGCTCACCGGATAGGCGCCTTTGGAATCGGATTTGCCAATGACTTGCCCGGTTTTGATGCCTGCCCCGGCCAAAAGCCCCGAATAGCAAGACGACCAATGGTCCCGCCCGGGCGTTTGATCGGGGGATAATCTTGAAATTTTTGGAGTCCGTCCAAACTCCCCAACCACCACAATCAGGGTCGTATCCAGGAGGCCCGAAGCGGCAAGGTCTTCCTCTAGGGCGGTAATGCCCTGTTCGGTCCAAGGTAGCAGTTGGTTTTTCAAACGACTCCAATTTTCCGTGTGGGTGTCCCAGGTTTGGACGATGCCCATGTTGGCCTGCACGATCGGCACGCCGGCTTGAACCAACCTGCGGGCCAGCAAAATGGACTGGCCAAATAGGTTTCGGCCAAATCTTTCTCGGTTGCGGTCCGGTTCAAGTTCCATACGAAAGGCCTGGGCCACCCGGCCCGACAAAAGCATATCAAAAGCGGCCGTTTGATGCGCTTTCAGGTCGGGGTTCTGGTCGATTTTCTCTAACAGGGTTCGACGACTTTCCATGCGAGACACATCAAACCCCGGCCCCATGGAGAGGCTTTCCATCCGAAAGTTTGGGCTGTTGGGGTCTTGGGTCACAAAAAGGGGATCATAATGCGGTCCAAGGATCCCGGCATGTTGGCCAGGCCAAGTAAGCGATCCCTCAATCAAAGGGTGAGGCAAAGTCACCCCAGAGGGTATGCCATCTTTTCGAGAACGAATTTGGGCCAAAGCGGCACCAAAGCAAGGCCAATCCCGTCGGGAGAGGACATTATCCAAATCCGTTCCACGCTGGTTGGGCATGGGAAGACCAGTTAGCAATCGATGGGTCCCCGGGAGGTGCCCTCCCTCCCCATGCGAAAAGCTGCGAATCAAAGCCCACCGATCAAGGGATGCCCCCAATTTGGGTAGATGTTCACAAATCGCCACACCAGGATGCCTTGTGGAAATGGTTTTGAATTCCCCACGGATCCCATCGGGCGCCATCGGTTTGGGGTCGAGGCTGTCAATGTGGCTTAAGCCGCCCGTGAGGTTGATGAGGATGACCGATTTGGCACGACCAAAGCCTTGGGTTAATCCTGTTGACCCCGCTTTTAGAAGGGTGTTTAATCCTAGGCCAAGGAGTGTTGAACCACCCGCTTGGACAAAGCTTCTTCGAGACCAATTGGGAAGGGGCATTTTGTTCATGAGGCGGCT
>SIAL01000175.1 GCA_009691815.1 Gemmataceae bacterium
CCAAACGCGGCCTCATAACCTAATCCGAAGCGCATTTGCCCCGACAACTTGGTTCCACCGTTTTATTGGGCGGCAACGGTATCGCGCCCAAGCGACGCCATTTCAAATCCAACACTTTTTTAAAAAGATCCCTACCTGCGTCGGGCGGCGTTCTAGGCCGGTTTCTTCCTTGATCCGTGCGCAGGCCTCGGCCAAGGTGTGCGGCGGGTTCTTGCCAAACGATTCTTCCAAGGTTTCCCGATGCTGCATCATTTCGCTGACCGGCTTGCACCAATGGAATTGTTGCAAGGCGACCACGGCCCCTTCCCGGTAAATGGCCACATAGCGCTGCGCCGTGGCCCGCGATACACCGGCCAACTTGGCTGCTTGATGGTGCGTTACTTTTTGGCTGATCAACCACAGAACTTCCAGCCGTTATTGGACTCGGGGATCGGGATGTTCATAACGCTGCTGAGCAAGAACCTTCAAATCCTCAGGCGAAAACAACAACCGAGGCCGTTTAGCCATCATGGGCACCTTCCCAAAAAAGGCGTAACAATCTCTCGGGATAACTTAGAACTCACTCCAGATGCAAGCCAGCTGGAATAAAAGTCTCATTTCGGGCCATGCTGGGGATAGTGTTGACCCGTTCCAGCATTGTGTTATACTTTCTCCACTCACTTATCTCAAAAATACTCGTGAACGGGTATTTTTTATCATCAACTTTCTGGAGGGAGAATCATGCCGTTGACGATGGAAGTTGAGCAGGAAGAAGGTGGCCGGTGGTTGGCCGAATTGCCCGACCTTGCTGGGGTGATGGCCTACGGCCAAACGCGTCAGGAAGCGATAGAACGAGTGCAAGTCCTTTCCTTGCGGGTCCTCGTGGATCGGCTGGACCTCGGGGAGCCTGTTCCGCTAATGATGGGTGTCTTCGCCGTGACACCATGAGTCATTGGCCATCGGCGAAAGCTAGGCGCGTTTTGTTTTTTTTGATTGATTTCGGATAGCAAATGGCAAAACACAAAATCCGTTAAGGAAGATTCCGGTTCGTAAAGCAAACTTCTCAAATGGTGCAACCCTTTTTCTTAATTCTTAATTCTTAAATGTCACTCTCGCCCTAACGCTCTTTGCCACTTGGCGGTGAATGATTTGAAATCGCATAAAACAAAAAGGACACCGACCTAAACCCTCCGGGCAATGGAGTTGCCCATTAACCACCCCCCCTTTCATGAACCCATCCAATCCCCTGCAAACCCTGTTGCAAGCCAAGGGCCCGTTGGTGGGTGATGGCCCTATGGGAACGGAACTATTGCGTTTGGGATGGTCCCTTCCCCTCCACGGCTCCACGCATCTTTGGAATTGCACCCACCCCGAACTCGTCCAAGCCGTCCATCAACAATGGGCCGGCTCGGGAGCGCAACTCCATCGAACCAACACTTTTTCCCTTTTGCCCGAATTTACCCAAAACCCCAACGGGGCAGCAAAAAACCTTTGCCAAGCCATCACCCTTGCCCGAAAAGTGGATCCCAAAGCGGTCGTGGTCGCCGCGTTTGGCCCCGTTTCTCCCAATCAAGATCCCCCCAAGGGACCCCTTCCGGGTTTGCTTGCGGAAACGCTCTTCCAAGCCGATGGGATTCTGTTGGAAACTTGGTCTCATCCCCATGTGGTGGATTGGGCGAGGTGGCTGGTGGGGGACCGAGCCCAGCCTCTGATTCTGAGCGGTTGTTTTCGACGGTTTCCTCAGGGTAATTTGGCCACTTTAGGTGGCCTATCACCTTCGGATTGGGTCCAATTGGCAAAGGATGCCCGCGCCTTGGCAGTTGGATATAACTGTGGCCTTGAACTGACATCAAAAGACATCTTGATATTACATGCCGAAATGAGAAAGGAGTGGACAGGCCCCCTTTGGTGCTTTCCAGGGCCCGAATTTCCCAAAAAAGGCGGGCTTATTTCCGATAAAGGTACCCAATTGGAAAAAACCATTATTGGCGGCTGCTGCGGAGTGGATCTTGCCACCTTTCGCCAAAGGATACCCTGGGCTATCTTCGAATAATCTCCATCTCCTTCCAAAAAATCCGATCCCTACTTTGGGATGGCGCTCATGTTCCACCGCGGGTATATCCGATGTTTCCATGGCTGAAGGATCGTTTTTTCGAGGTGGATCGACCTAAATTGGGATACTCAACCATGAATTGCGCCGCATCCGCCAAAGTTCACCCTACCGCTCTGATTTCCGAAGAGGCTATCATTGGCGAAAATGTCGTCATTGGCCCTTATGTGATCATCGAGGGGGCCGTGGAGATTGGCGACGGCTGTAACATTCGCGCCCATGCGGTCCTCAAAGGGGCCCTAAAAATGGGTTCGGGCAATCAGATCTACTCGGGCGCCGTTCTGGGTGAGGATCCCCAGCATATCAAATACATGGGTGAACCAACCCAAGTCATCATCGGCAACGACAACATCTTTCGAGAGCATGTTACCGTCCACCGGGGCACCACCGCTTCATGGAAGACCATTATCGGCGACAACAATTTCCTCATGGCCTACAGCCACATTGCCCACGACTGCATCGTTGGCAATCGCTGCATCCTTGCCAATGGGGCTCAGGTGGGTGGCCATTGTGTTATTGCCGACGGCGCCTTCCTTTCGGGCAACGCCTGCCTCCATCAATTTGTTCGAGTAGGCCGTTTTGCCCTACTTTCGGGCTGTTCCGTGGCAACCAAGGATATGCCTCCGTTTATGGTCCATCAGGGAATCAATATCGTCCATGGGGTCAACATCATCGGCTTGCGCCGGGCGGGGATCCCCACCACCAGCATCGACGCGATCCGAAAATGCTACCACATTCTTTACCGTGAAGGCCTCTCGATTCCCGGATCCTGCGCCAAAATTACCGAGGAACTGGGCCACATTCCCGAGGCCAGGGAACTGGTCGATTTCATAGCGGTGGGAAGCCGCGGCATCTCTCTTGCCACGGATCGGACACCCAACCGCGCCGCAGCCTAACCCCTTTGGTTCCTCAGGATTTGGCTCGTGACTTAATTGCGTCGATTTTCCAAGTGACATTAGGCTCCGTTTGCCCGATAATATTGGTTCCTACCTACTTGGAGCCTCTTCCATGCCATCCCTTGGGGCCGCGATCCTTGGCAGCCTATTTTTGCTGCCCTTTGCCGACCGGCCCGTGTACTATGGTCGTGACATTCGCCCAATTCTTTCGGAAAACTGTTTCTATTGCCACGGACAAGATCCCAACCAACGCAAAGGGGATGTTCGCCTCGACACTAAAGACGGTCAACTTTTAGGCGGCCTTGTGGTCCCCGGCAAGCCGCAGGAAAGCTTGCTCATCGAAAGAATTCACCATACCGAGGCATCCAAACTGATGCCCCCGGCCAAATCCAATCGCAAACTAACGCCTGAGCAAAAAACCCTAGTGGCGCGGTGGATCTCGGAAGGGGCAAAATTTGAAAATCATTGGGCCTTTGAGCCACCCGTCCGGGCACCGGTGCCAAAAATTGCCGGTATCACCCATCCTGTGGATGCTTTCCTCGCCCTAAAGTGGGCGGACCGGGGTATCCTTCCCACTCCCGAAGCGGATCGCCCCACCCTTATCAGGCGCCTGTCGCTAGATCTGATAGGGTTGCCCCCGACCCCCAAGGAGGTAGAGGCGTTTGTCCATGATAAAAGCCCCAATGCCTATGACTTGTTGGTCGAACGCCTCATGGCCAACCCCCACTATGGCGAACGAATGGCGCTTCCTTGGCTGGATGCGGCCCGCTATGCCGACAGCAACGGTTTCCAGCAAGACGGCGACACTTTTCAATGGGTATGGCGCGATTGGGTGGTTAAGGCCCTCAATGAAAACATGCCGTTTGATCGGTTTACGGTCGAACAACTTGCCGGGGATTTATTGCCCAAGGCCACTCCCGAGCAAAAAATCGCGACAGGCTTTAATCGCAATCACCTCGTAAACGGCGAAGGGGGCGCCATCCCCGATGAACAGCGCCATGTGATCTACTTTGACCGGATCGATGTCACGGCGACCAATTGGCTTGGCCTGACCATGGCCTGTGCCCAATGCCACGATCACAAGTACGATCCCATCACCATGAAAGAATATTACGGGCTGATGGCTGCCTTTAACCAGTTGTCCGAATCGGGATTGGCGGGCCGACAATCGTCCAAGATAAGGGTTTCTCCCCCCTTCCTGGAATACCCCTTGCCCGAACATAAATCGGCCATGGCAAAAATGGAGCTGGAGATCGCGGACCTTGCCAAGAAACTGGACCTTAAGCGTACGGAGTGGGTGAAAAAGGTATCTTTGGATGAGAAGTTTGCCGACAAAAATCTGCGCGAACAGATCTTGTCCAAGGAGGAAAAGAAAAAGGCCGAACGCGAGGCGGCGATAAAGAAATACCATGAAGAAAAAGTCGAACCCGGTTTGGTGGCCAAGGCAAAGGTCGCAAAAGATCGGCTAAACAATTACAAAAACGATGAACTGCCCAAAGTGATGATCATGGCCGACGATAAGGTTCGGGAGACCTTTCTCCTCAACCGTGGGGAATACCAAAAACCGGGTGCTAAGGTTACCTTCACGACCCCGGCATTTCTGCCACCTCTGCCCAAGGACGCGCCAAAAAACCGGCTTGGCTTGGCACAGTGGCTCGTTTCAGCCGAGCATCCGCTCACTTCCCGGGTTGCCGTCAATCGGTTTTGGCAAAACCTTTTTGGCTTGGGTTTGGTCAAAACCTCCGAAGATTTTGGCGTTCAGGGCGACATTCCAGAAAACCGGGAACTGCTCGATTGGCTGGCGGTCGAGTTTCGGGAAAAGAAATGGGACATGAAAGGGATTCACAAACTCCTTTTAACCAGCGCCGCCTACAAACGCTCCTCCCGGGTTTCCCCTGCCCAATTGGCCTTGGATTCTGAAAATCGCTTTTTCGGCAGATTCCCAAGGATCCGTTTGCCCGCCATGGTCCTAAGGGATGTGGCCCTTGCCACAAGCGGCCTGTTGGATGAACGCCTTAGCGGCAAACCCGTTTACCCCTATCAGCCCGAGGGAATCTGGGACGCGCTTGCCATTACCAAGGAGCGGGATTTCACCTATCCCGCATCCTCGGGTAAGGACCTCTATCGCCGCAGTCTCTACACTTTTTGGCGAAGAACCGTGGGCCCGGCGAATATGTTCGACGCTTCGACTCGTCAAACCTGCCGAGTCCGGGCAGGATCAACCAACACGCCCCTACACGCATTGACAACGCTCAATGACCCCACCTGGAACGAGGCGGCCCGAGTGCTTGCGGCAAAATTGATTAAGGAAATTCCCGAACCCGATAAACGGCTTGACCGGATCTTTGAATTGATCCTTGCCCGCCAACCAAAAGCCCAGGAACGAGTAGTCCTTCACAAAATCTTGGGCCAACAACAAATGGAATTTGCCAAGGATCTTGCCGCCGCAAACAAAATCATCGCGATCGGGGCCTCACCCAAAGAGGTAAAAATGGATCCCGTCGCCTTGGCATCGTGGACGGAAATTTGTCTGGCGGTTTACAACCTTGACGAGGCCCTTACCCGGGAATAGCTGATGAAAGAGATCTTTCAAAACACCATCGACAAACTTGGTAGACGCGACTTTTTGGGCAAAGGGGGCACCGGCCTTGGTGTCGCCGCTTTGGCCGGCCTTTTGGGAGGGTCCACTCGGGGAGGCCCCGCGGGTCTGCCCGGCCTCAAAGGCCTGCCTCATCATGCCCCAAAAGCCAAACGGGTGGTCTACCTTTGGCAGGGGGGTGCGCCTACCCATGTGGATCTTTTTGATCCAAAGCCCCTGATGGAAAAAATGAAAATGCAGGAGCTGCCCGAAAGCGTTCGCGGCAAAACCCGCCTCTCCACCATGACTGCCGGTTACAACAAACATCCCATCGTGCCCGCCATCAAACCCTTCAAAAAATATGGCAAGTCCGGCATGGAAATCACCAGCATGATGCCCCACATCGGGTCGATTGCCGATGATATAACCCTGATTCGATCCATGAATACCGAAGCGGTGAACCACGCCCCCGGGGTGACCTATTTCCTCACCGGAGCTCAGGTTCCAGGCAGGCCCAGCATGGGAGCTTGGTTGACCTACGGTTTGGGAACCGAGACCAGCGAACTTCCCGCTTTTGTGGTAATGACTTCTTCCGATCGTGGCAAAACTTGCGGGCAGCTCTTCTTTGACTATTACTGGGGTAGTGGTTTCTTACCCACCCGTCATCAGGGCGTTCGCTTTCGGGGGGTAGGCGACCCGGTCCCCTACTTGAACAACCCGGAGGGGGTCAGCCCCTCTTCAAGGGCCAAGCTCTTGGCGGGAATCGACGAACTCAACCGCGCCCATTTGGCCGAATTTGGCGACCCCGAAATCGACACCCGAATTTCCCAATATGAAATGGCATTCCGCATGCAGACAAGCGTGCCGGGATTGCTTGATTTCTCCGACGAACCCAAATACATCCTGGATATGTATGGTCCCCAAGTCCTCGAGCCGGGCACCTTTGCTAGGCATTGCCTTATCACGAGAAGGCTATTGGAGCGAGGCACCCGTTTTGTCCAGCTTATGCACGCGGGTTGGGATCAACATTCCAACCTATTTACCCAATTGGAAAATCAATGCCTCGATACGGATCAACCCTCCGCGGCGCTGGTTAAAGATCTTAAAATGCGGGGAATGCTGGACGATACACTGGTGATTTGGGGAGGGGAATTTGGCAGAACTCCCTTTGGTCAAGGCCCGGAGGGCAAACCCAATGGGCGTGACCATTTTGGCAGAGCCTTTAGCCTCTGGATGGCGGGCGGAGGGGTGAAGGGTGGCCATGTGCATGGCGCAACCGATGACTTTGCCTGGAATATTACCAAAGACCCCGTCCATGTTCACGATCATCAGGCGACCATCATGCACCTTTGTGGCATCGACCACGAACGATTGACCTTCCGCTATCAAGGCCGACAATTTCGCCTCACGGACATCCACGGAAAAGTCGTCCGTGAAGTGTTGGCCTAATTCGGGATGGTATACCCGGTCGCAAACCAAAAGGGCCCCTTATGGGGGCCCTTGTTTTTCTTCACCCTTTACCCTTTACCGTTTACCGTTGGGGTGGGTTGGTTTCCCTTATCGAGGCACCCTGATCTTCCGAGAGGATCAGCACCGAAAAGCGGGTGATCGGTTGTTTTTCCGGAGTGCTTACCGTGGCGTAGTCAAAGCGGCCCCGTAGGTCCGAATAGCCATCCTTG
>SIAL01000176.1 GCA_009691815.1 Gemmataceae bacterium
AGGTTTTGTGGTAAGTCAATCCCTTCTTGGTTCCGGGTGGACAGGGTTCCCCAAGGCGTTTACAATTACTGTGTATCCCTCCTAGGGCCGTTGTGCCCGATTGCCTTGGGCAAAAGCCAATGAAAATCGTCAAGCTTTGTGCCTTTTTTCTTCTCTGCTGCCCTGGCATGGTCTTGGCAGCCAACGATGAGGCCTTTTTTGAATCGAAAATTCGTCCAGTCTTGGTGGAGAAGTGTTATTCCTGTCATTCGAAAAAAGCCCCAAAGGTCAAAGGGGGCCTTTTGTTGGATAGCCGGGCCGGGTTCTTAAAAGGCGGGGACTCGGGCCCTGCTATTGACTTAAAAGAGCCCCAAAAGAGCAAAATCCTCATCGCCTTGGGCTACGAAGATCCCGAACTGAGTATGCCCCCCGATGGCAAACTATCCTCCGGGGTGATAAAAGATGTGGCAACCTGGATTGCTTCCGGGGCTATTTGGCCCGGGGAACAGGTCGGCCTTGGCCCGCAAAAAGATTCTTTCGACTTGGCGAAACGCAAGGCGAGCCATTGGGTCTGGACTCCTTTGCAAGCCACGCTTTCCGAAAAAGGGAACACCAGCAAGGCTTTGGATCCAGTCGATGCCTATTTGACAAAGGCCCGCCGGGGAAAATCCATCCAAGCAACCGGTCCCGCCGACCCCGCCACCTTATTGCGACGGCTTCATGTGGTCCTGACCGGTTTTGGTCCCAAGGAGGCAGAGGTCAAAGCGTTCTTGGCCGATCCTAGCGAAGCCAATTATCGCAAGGAGGTGGATCGGTTATTGGATTCATGGGAACATGCCGAACACTTTGCCAGGCATTGGCTTGACCTTGTCCGCTATGGTGAAACCCGTGGCCATGAATTTGACTATACCATTCCAAATGCGTGGCAATATCGCGACTATGTCATTCGGGCGCTGAAGGTCGACCTTCCTTACAATCGGTTATTGGAGGAACATTTGGCGGGCGACCTGCTCGTCAAACCTCGAATGCGATCCGGGGCGGATTCAAACGAATCGATCTTGGGGACCGGTTTTTGTTATTTGGGGGAAGAGATCCATTCGCCCGTGGATATTCGCCAGGACGAAGCCGATCGATTTGACAATCGGATTGATGTGCTCTCCAAGACATTCCTTGGACTTACGGTTGCCTGTGCCCGCTGTCATGATCACAAGTTTGACGCGATTTCGACAAAAGACTATTACGGGCTTTATTCCGTTTTTGAGAGTGCCAGTTATCGTCAGGTTCGTTTTGAACACAAAGCAAGCAATAGTGCCCTCTCCAACAAATGGGCCTTGCAGCGTGGCCAATTGGAACAAACCATTGCCAAAGCTTTGGCCAAAAAGTTCAAAGATGTAAGGGCAATTGACCAAAACACCTTTTCCAAAGAGGGAACCCTCGCCGGTTGGCTGGCGGGGAAGGACGAAGCGGCACCAAGTAATCCCGTGGTGGACTATTCCCAAAATGCGGGTTGGTATCCGGATGATTTGAGTTTTGGGACCGGGCCACGGGCACCGGGTTCGCTGGACCTCTCCGGGAAAAATCCCGGCATTCTGCCCTATGGGGCCGCTTGTCGCGATCCCCTTTGGACCGGTATGGCGCCCGATCCCAAGGCCGAGAAGGAACCGGGCGCTTTGGCCTATGACCGGACAGGACGAACGCTTAAGACCCCGACATTTACGGTTCAATCCGGGGCCGTTTGGTTGTGGATGAGGGGCCAGGCCAAGATCTATTCTTCAGTGGGTTCCCATGTGATGATTCTGGGGCCTCTCCACGGGGAAATGGTTACGGATTCCGGGGCTTCGGAGGCATTCCGATGGGTCCGCCTTAACCTGACTCGCTACAAAGGGCTACCTTGTCATTTGGAATGCACCACCGACGATCCCCGGTTTGCCCTGGCAACTGTTTTTGATCAAGTGGCCCAGCCTAACAACCCGGGTTTAGCATTCTTTCCCAAGGGACAAGCGGTCAAAAACCGTCCCGAACATTTGAAAGAACGCCTTGCCTATTGGCTTTTGCACCTTGAAAAGCAGGGCACTTTATTTGGCCTTGCCGACCATAAATGGGCGGCATTGGTTCTTGGACTAGGGATGGATTCCCCGGAGTTTACCGGGGCAAATACCTTGCCTGAAATGTCGGCATGGAAGGCCCTGCTTGCCGACTACTTGCCCAAGCGCCAGATTCTTTCGGCCGTTGCCCCGGCCCTTTGGGAGGGTTCTCAGGTAACAGATCATGTGTTTGTTCGTGGGTCGCCAAAGACCGCCGGGATGGTGGTGGAACCTCAAAACCTAGAGGCCCTTGGAGGGGCCTTGAAGGGACCGGGCAGTCGCCGACTGGAATTGGCCACGGCATGGACCAACCCACTAAAAACGCCCATGGTTCCCCGGGTGGCGATCAATCGGATCTGGCATAACCTTTTCGGTCGCGGCATTGTTCAAAGTGTGGATAACCTTGGGGTTATGGGAGATGCCATCCAACACCAAGCTCTTTTGGATCAATTAGCACTCGACTTTGTCCAGAACGGTTGGTCCAGCCGGAAAATGATTAAAAGGCTCGTCCTCACCCAGGCTTGGAGGCAATCGTCCGATGCCTTGGTCGAATCGGTGAACATTGATCCCGCAAACAATCTTATGCACCATTTTCGTCCAAAGCGTATGAGTGGTGAGTCGATCCGGGACAACCTGCTCCTTGTTTCGGGGCGACTAAGCGACAGTCGATTTGGTCCTCCAACCCCCCCGTGGATAAACGATTTCCAAGAAGGGCGTGGCCGACCCAATTCCGGAAAATTGGACGAGGAGGGCCGCCGAAGTATCTATGTGGGAGTTCGGCGTAATTTCCTATCCAATTGGATGCTTACCTTTGATACGCCGATTCCGTTTTCGACCGTAGGGCGTCGAATGGAATCCCATGTCCCGGCTCAATCGTTGATTCTAATGAACCATCCCCTAGTCCATGAGTTATGTAAAAGTTGGGGGGAAAAACTGGCCATAATGCCGGGAGATTCGTTAGATCGGATCCGGGCGATGTATCGTCAAGCCTATGGCCGTGAAGCAACCCCGGAGGAAGTCGGACTTTGCTGTGAGTTCCTCAAAGCGCAAGATGGGGTTGCCGGGCCGGAAAGTTGGAAAGCTCTGACCCATGTAATGGTAAACACGCGTGAATTTGTTTTCCTCCGCTAGGAAGTCAGTTCATTAAGGGGAAAACGAAATGGATCAATGGAATAACCACCCTTGGATAACTAGGCGTTCGTTGCTGCGGGGTGGGTGTCTCGGTTTTGGAGCCATCGCAGCGGATCTCTTGGAGGTGCGATTGGGTCTCGCCGGGGTTTCTCCGGGTTCTGTGGAAACGCTCCACCATCGACCAAGAGCTAAGGCGGTGATTTTTCTTTACATGGATGGTGGCCCTTCGCAGGTCGATACCTTTGATCCCAAACCGCATTTGGATAAATACGATCGTCAAGATCCCTATAAATTGATGAAGGTTGAACCGACGCAGTTTAATAGCATTGGAACCGTCCTTGCCAGCCCTTGGAAATTCAAACCGTGTGGCCAATCCGGGTTGCCCATTAGCGCATTGTTCCCTCACATTGGCGTTCATGCCGATAAAATGTGCATCATCCGGAGCATGGTGGCCAAATTTCCCGAACATACCTCGGCCAACTATTTCCTTCATACGGGTTTGGGCCTTCAGGGAAGGCCAAGTTGGGGAGCTTGGTTTGGTTATGGTTTGGGATCCTATAACGACAGCCTTCCCTCTTTTATTGTTTTAAATGGGGGGCTGATACCTCCTGGTGGTTTGGACAACTTCAACTCGGGATTCTTGCCGGCCGCCTATCAAGCCTCCGTCCTGAAAGGGAGCGCGGCCGAACCGGTCGCAAACTTAAAATTCCGAGAAAAATCCGCCAAGGATCAGCGCGCCAAACTCGACATGGCGGCCCAACTTGACAAAATGTCCGCGACAAAAAAAAGCTCTTTCCCGGAATGGGAAGCCGCCCTGAAAAATCAAGAAACCGCTTTTCGAATGCAAACCGAGGTCCCGGGATTGGTCGACATTTCCCAAGAATCCAAAGAGTTGCAAAGGCGTTATGGCCTAGAAAGCACTTATGAACATACCAGAATTTATGGTCGACAATGTCTTTTGGCCCGAAGGTTGGTGGAAAAGGGGGTTCGCTTCATCGAAGTGACCTGTCCCAATGTGGGTTTCGACCGCTGGGACCAACACAGCGACCTAAAAAACGGCCATGAAAAGAATGCTTTGGCGGTTGACCAACCGATAGGGGCTTTGCTTGAGGATCTCAAGGCCCGAGGGCTATTGGAGACAACATTAGTCGTATTTGCCGGGGAGTTTGGCCGAACCCCTTTTGCCCAAGGATCCAACGGTCGCGATCACAATCCTATGGGTTTTTCCATTTGGATGGCGGGAGGGGGGACCAAAGGGGGCATGGCCTACGGGGCCACCGACGAATGGGGCTACCGGGCGGTGGAAAACCCCGTTCAGATCCATGACCTCCATGCGACCATGCTATACCTGCTGGGGGTGGATCACAAGCGGCTCACGGTTCGTTTTGGAGGCCGCGATATGCGCTTGACCGATGTGCATGGCGAAGTGATTGAAAAAATCCTGGCTTAAAACAGGGTGCTTCTACGATCAACCAATCAAACAGTCTTTCACCAGATCTAAAACCAAATCGGTTCGGGTTGCGGTAAGGGCCACGATGGCTTGGCCCCCATTGCGGCTGACAAATCGAATGCTGGAAAGGTTTATTCCGGCCTCGGAAAAGCGTTCCATCAGTCCCGCCAACGCCCCAGGTTTGTCTTCCAGTCGAATTAATAAAACCTGTTCGCCCACCGCCTGATACTCGGCCTCGGCAAGCAAAGTCAAAGCCCGATCCGGCTTATCCACCCAGATCCTAACAACGGCCCGGCCCGCAATGCTCTCGGCATCAAGGCGATCAAGGTTCAGCCCGTCAACCGCAAGGATTGCCCCAATGTCGGCGATCAACCCGGGCCTATCTTCCGTCACCACCAAAATCTGTTTCATGATAGCCCCTTTTTGCTTGGAATGGAGGACTTGGTATCGTTTTGAAGGTCGTCCGCAAATCGTTGAATGCGTTTTAGATTGACATGGGGCATACAAATGATGTGGGAGATGGGGCCTTCGGTGGCAAGTTGCCATTTGCGAATGAGTCCCTGAGAAGGACGATGAAAAACAACGGTAATCGATTTCTCATGAGCCCATGGGTGTCGACCCAAGGGCGTTAATATTTCAACGGTTTTGCGCGTGATTTCCTGACATTTTCCGACCCATTCCCGAAAACCTTTTTCGCCAATCGTATGAAACGCATACCAAAGGAAAATCGGTGTTATGCCATTGCGCGATCCGGAAAGGGTAGTGTCCCGTGAGCCGATATATTCCACTCCACTTGCCACCAAATCCACCAATTCCCGCCGGGCTAGTGCAACCCCACAGGGTATTGGGGAACCGATCATTTTGTGGCCGCTAATTGAAAGTGTGTCGGCTCCGTGAGCAAAGTTCCAGGGAGGCGCATCGTCTATAAAGGGCAAGAGCATCCCGGAAAGCGCCGCATCGATATGGAGGTGATTTTGGGTAATGCCCACCTCGGTTAGAACATTTTTTATTCCTTCCAAATCATCAATCGCACCCTTCATGGTGGTTCCCACATTGACCACCATAATTGCCGGTTTGTGCCTCTCGATATGTACGGTTTCCCGAAGGTCATCAAGGTCCATGCGGCCGTCGGGCAAACTGCGTATCATCAGGCTGCGAATCTTTAGCACTCTCAAAATCTTGGCTATGGAATAGTGCGAATCTTCGGAGTAATAGACGATGCCATCGGGAAATCGTTCCCTGGCAAGGAAAAGGCCATACATATTTCCTTCGGTCCCGCCGTTGGTCACATAACCCCATGTGTCTCCCCGGGGACCTTGGGTCAATCGGCAGAAGACCTCTACAAGTTCTCTTTCCAGATCATGGGTGTTAAGGCCCAAATTGCTTGCCAAAAACGGATCACCAACATTGTTAGCGCCAAAAGCCAAGAACGGCAAAAGGGTCGAATAATCAAAAAGGGAGTTGGTTGGATACCCAAGTAAATGATCCGCCTCCCGAACAAATTTATTATAAATCTGTTCCAAACGTGCTTTGTCCGCAGCGGATAATTCCCCCATTTCGGGCGGCCGGTCAAAAATGGGCAGGAGCCCGTTTGGTTGCATCATAAGAACAATATAGCTGAAAGGACCCTCTAAAGAAATGGCGTGCCAACACAGACATAGGAGTTTCAAACCGAGGTCGACAATCCTTGGATTAGCAATAAAGTGCAGTTCATTGAGCCTTGGTATAGTCGGCTTCAACCGCCAAATCTTCATGCCCGGTCGGGGAAATGTTGTACGAAACCAAACGAAGGTGGTTGTGATTAGGCGTTAGGACGGTCCGCCATCCCCAATCCGGGCCGGGTGGTGCCTTATAAGATCCAACAAGGTTGATTTGACCGGCTAAATCCACCGATCCCTTTAAATGTATTCCCCTTTCACCCATTTGAAACGAGTGTACGCGTTCACGGGATTTCGGGCATAAACGGGTACAGGGAGTTTAACAGGCTATTGGAATTGGTCCGCACCATGCCGGGATGAGTTGAGAGGCAAGACGGTTTAAACTGAAGGACTCGATGCAGGATTTGATTTAATCCAAGGGGTTTACACCACTATATTTTTTGTCGCATTATACTTTTTTGTCGCAATCACCAAAAAATCTGTTTCGATGAACCTGCGTCCTGTTGCCGATTGGATGAAAAGGCAGATCTTCCGGTAGATCACCAGTTCCCGAAGTTGGCGTTCCGCTTCGTTGTTTGTCGGTTCAACCCCGTTAGGTCAACAATATTCCTAAAATTCCGTGAACGCGTTCCACCCAACAGCTAAGGAAATGTTTCCTGTTCCGCAAAAAAAAAGACATTAGGGATGCAATAATAGTTTGGCGCGGGATTCGATTTCCTCCCACAATGGGAACTTCCGATAGCAATAGATGCGAGGATCCGAGGGATGGTCCTTTGGATTGTCTTTAACGCAAAGAAGCCAAGGAATGGTAATGGGAAGGGAAGGGCCACAGGTTACGCCAGGTTTCAACTTGGGGAAATGGCCAAATTCCACATGCACTCGCCTTTGGCTTTTCTTTTCCACTAAGCACAAATCCGC
>SIAL01000177.1 GCA_009691815.1 Gemmataceae bacterium
GTGGTTCAGTCAGGCCGACTGCGCCTTTTATTAATTGCTCAAGCCGTTTGGATCCTTTCCTCCCCACTGAGTTGGGCCTTGGGGTGGTTCTGGTGGCGGCAACGAAAAATCAATCCCAAGGAAGGGCTTGCAGGGATAGGCCTTTGCCTAATGGGAATGGGCTGGGATTTTTGGAGGTTAAGCCAGCAACGATTGGACTATGTGAGTAGCGAAGGATCCTATTACTGGATGCTTGGCCTCGTTTTGATTTTGATGATTAGGTGTTTTTTGGTGACCAAGGCGTTTCAATCCCAAACTGAGGGGCAGGGGAAAATTCTCCCATTCGGTGCGGGTGTGGTTGCGTTTTTGATGTGGGGGGGGCTGGCTGGGGAAAAAATCTTGGCGGTTCAAAACAGCGGCTTCGTTCCTCAATTCGCGGAGATTCAAGCCTTTTCCGAGTTATTCAAAGCCCGGCCTAATCTTGCTTTTTCTCCTCTTACCACCCGGTCCGTGTGGGTTTGGAAGTATTGCCGAATTACCGCCGGGTTGCGGCATTGTGCCCTTGCTACAGGGAACCCCTCGGAGGAGGGGGGGCAACAATTCGTGCTGGTGGGGGAGGCGAACCCAAGAAAAGCGGCCTCCGCTTATCTTGAAGAAAAGAAATATTGGCCAACGCACAAGCCGTTGGTGTTTTCCGGAACGGTTTGCCTTTTAGGTCCTGCCAAAAACTTGGGTCCAAACCGAAAGGTTCAGGGGCTTGGAGTCCATAGATCGGCCGAATCCGTAATGGCCTTTGCTTGGTTTGAGGGGGATCAAAACGGGCCACCTGCCTCCAAGGAAGAGGGAAACCAGTCCCTTCAATGGGCATGGAATTGGGCCGAAATGGCGGTCCGGGAAAATCCCAAGGATGGCTTGGCGTGGGGGATTACCGGGGAATTGATCTTGGCGAGAAGCTTCCTTGGAACTTCCATGGCCCCGCCTACCCCTATGGAAATCGAAGCTTGGTTGGCTCAGGCGGCATTCTGCTTTAGACAGTCCTTGGAATTAAATCCCCTTGATGGCAAAATCGCCCGTGTCTACGGGGAGGTATTGAAGCGGGTGGGGGCCTTGGATTTGGCGCAAGCCCTTCCACAATTCTCCAAAAACGAAGGTAAATCGCCACGAATGAAGGAGGAGACCTTTTTGGACTCCGGGCCAACCCATGTAATGGACCTGAAATACCTATTGGAATTTCGCTATCCCGGGGATTCGGATCGGTCCCTCGCTAGGGTTAAAGAAGCGATGTCCCTTGGCCTCAAGGGACAAGCCCTTGGGGAATTAAATAGGGGAGCTCCCGAAAGGTTTGGCCGCGAAGGTGCCAAACTTCGGATGCAATTGCTTCTTCAATGTGGATTTGCGGATGTGGCAAGGGAGTTGGCCGCCACTCATGAGGCAAAGAATCTGAATTTGGGTTTATTGGAATGGCCAAGGACTCAGGGGATTGGTTTTGGGGCAAATTGGAAAATGCCTGTTTTGGGTTGGATCCAAGGTGTGGCAAACTTGGCCCTTTTCCCCCATGGAGGCGCCGGCCCTCGTTTTGAATCCCTAATTGGCATCCTCTCTAAGGATCTTTCACAAATCCAGATCCAGATGGTTCAAGGAATCCCTTTTGCCGTGGCAAAAATGGCAATGCCCATTCCCCAAACACCTTGGGCCGGACGAATTGAGTCTCTAAAAGAGTGGGCAACTCTTGAAAACTATGCCAGTTTGGGTGCCGTCCTTCGGGAAGAGATTGCCGTTATGAAGCGGTTGGAAAGTGGCCATACCCAACCATGAAAAGGTAGTTTTGCCATGAGGGCTTTGCAATGAAACCGCACAAAAGACAGCAATTGTCGTCGTTTATTATTCTTTCCGGCCTTTTTTTGTTTATTTCCCTTCCTTCTTTGGGTTGCGGGCCAGTGGCGGGTCCAAAACGAGATCCCCACGAAGTTGTTCAGGCGGATGAAGCCTCGATACAGGCGTTTTGCGCCTATTGTCATGGGATGCCACCTCCTGAGATCTTTCCCCGAAATGTTTGGAAAATGGAGGTGGAACGAGGCTATCAGTTTTTCGAAAAAGCGGGTTTGGCTTTGCGGGCACCGCCGTTACCGGGCGTGGTGGATTGGTATGAAAAACAGGCCCCGGAAAAGCTGGATGATTCGGTACCCATCCGTGCCAAAGCCAAGGGTTGGATTTGGGAAGACCTTCCTTCGTGGCCAGAGATCCCCCCCGGAGGGACGGCGATCGCCCATCTGCGTTTTGCCGCCAAGACCCCTTCGAATCGTTCGCTGTTGTGGGCGGTCGATATGCGTGGTGGGCTGATCTGTTCTTGGGATCCCCAAAAACCAGAGTCGTGGCAACCTGTTGTCAAAGGAAATCATCCGTGCCATGTCGAACCCGGCGATTTTGATGGGGATGGTTGGGGTGATCTGCTTGTGAGTGAACTGGGCAGCTTTCTCCCGACCGATGCTCGCAAGGGTCGGGCTGTTTGGCATCGGGGAAGACCCGATGGAACTTTTTTGGAAACGGTCCTTTTGGATAATGTGGGTAGGGTCACGGATATAAAACCGCTGACCCCTCCCGGGATTTGGCCCATGGAGTTTGTCATTGCCGCCTTTGGCTGGAATCAAACCGGGGAGGTTTGGTATGTCCAAATCCCCGGACCGGATGCGAAAGTAGGGCGGAAAAAAGAAATTGACCCTCGCCATGGGGCCATTCATGTTTTGGTTCGGGATTGGAATGGCGATGGCAAACAAGACTTCATGGCCCTATTTGGCCAAGAACATGAATGCGTGACGCTGTACCTAAATCAGGGCGATGGCAAATTCCAAACCAGAAATGTCTACCAAGGCGGCCATCCGGGATTGGGCTATAGCGGATTCGAACAGGCCGACCTGGACGGGGACGGGGATATGGATCTTCTGTTGACCAATGGCGATGTCTTGGATCAACCCTATTTGCTCAAACCCTATCACGGAGTTTCTTGGTTGGAAAATGTCGGTGATCTTGTTTTCAAGCATCATCCCATTGGCCCGATGCACGGCGTTCACCGGGCATTGCCTCTGGCAATAACCGAAATAGGACAGGGGTCTCCGGAACTGGTTTCCGTTGCTTTTCTGCCTGAGGCTGGTTTCCCCAATAGGCAATCCCGTGACCTTCCCTCTGTTCTGTTGTGGACCCCCAAAGGCAAAGGCCAATGGGAAGCCAGCGTGGTGGAATCGGTTTTTGCGGATCATGTGACCGTGGAAATCCTTAATGGCCCTTGGTTTGCCAAGGGTGCGTTTGCGGTTGGGGATTTCTCGGGAAAAAGTGTCCCAGTGAAGATTTTTCGAAGGCATTAAGGGGACTTGGGCGGTTTAACATTTTGCCATCAGGGCAATGTTTGAACCGGGGAATTTGGGTCAAGGCGCTTAGCACTCATGTGCCACCGTTTGGCGCTTTCGGTTTGACCAAGGAAAGTAAAGATATCTCCCAATTCACGATGTAAGGCCGCGTCCAATGGCCTTTGGGAAATGGCGGTTGAGGTGATTTCGTTGAGCCGTTCTAGAGTTGTTTTGATTTTTTCCGCCCGGTCTAGAAAGGCTTTGGATTCCTCATTTTTTCCCTGGCGTTTGAGTGCCTGAGACAAGGAGAAATTCGCAAGGTAATCGGTTTCTTGAATCGCCAAAGTTTTTTTAAAGGCAACTTCGGCTTCCTCGTTATGGCCGGTGAGAAGTTCAATTTGTCCCAAAGTCGAATACAAACGATAATCATCTGGTAGGGTTTGGCTGGCCTTCTCAAGGAGAGTTCGGGCTTGAGCTTCACGGCCAATCATATGAAGGCAGCGTGCCCGCCTTGACTCGATCAACCCATCCATTTTTCCCTTTTCGGACAAGAAATCAAGATGTTTTAGAGCCTCATCGTACCTAGCCTTGTCCAAAAGCGAGAGGGCCAATTGGAGCCTACATTCCGATTGGGTGGGATCAATTGCCACCACTTCTTGTAAGGACTCCACGGCATTATCGGGGGAGTGGGATCGGTGCCAGGTCTGGGCCCGAAGTAACAAAACTTTCAATGAACCGGGCTCACGGTCTAGCCAATCCCCGGTGAGGGCCAAGGCGTCCGGGAGTCGAAACATGCGGATATAACCCTCCACCAAGGCACAGGCGATTTCGTGGGATTCCGGGCCACCGCGCCTCCACCGGTCCAAAAGGTCAACCTCCACCGTCTGGAGATCGCCCATAGAAGCATGAATCATTTCCCAGTGCAGGATGCATTCCGGGGCAATTCCCCCCAACCGTTCTTCGAGTTTTTCTAAATGGTTCCAAGCGAGTTGGTGATTGCCCGTTTGCCGGGCCGCGGAACAGGCATCACTTTGGGCCTGAACCCACCAAGGGTGAAATTTGAGGGCAATGGCAAGGTAATCCAAGGCTTCTGCCGGATGACACCGCCTTAGAAGCGTTCGGCCATAAAACCCAGCACAAAGAGGCAAGGATAAAATGCCCGTGAAAATCACCAGGCAGGTGAAAACAGCCAATCGCTTGATCCAAATCCTCCTTTTGGTTTTTGGAGGAGGAGTTTCATTCCCATTGATCACTTCGGGCTCCCCGGTGTGGGTACAAATTTTTTGTGAATGGCGGCCAAACCCGGGTTTCCGGTGGCTTCGTAATAACCGGCCAAAAGGCTGTTGGCCACACTATGGTTCGGGTCGATGGCCAAGGCTTTTTTTGCCCAGACCAAGGCGCTTTTTGGTTGCCCGCCTCGAAGGAAAATCCCAGCCGCCTCGGTCATCAAATCGGGGTCATTTGGACGAAGGGGCAATTGCATTTGGAAAATAGCATTTAATCGCGCCTGGTCCGTTCGCATTTTTTCTAACTTTTTCGCCCATTGTTTCGCTTGGGCCTCATCTCCCACTTCGAACAAGGCCCGATGGTAATGTTCCGCGGCATCCACATTTCCCGGGTCGAATTCGAGTACCTTGGCCAAATCGACAAGTGCCAAGCTGGCTTTTCCCGCCAAAAGCAATTGACGACCCCGCTCGGCGACCGCTTCCCTGTTTTGGGGGTTGGTTGCCAGAATTTTTTCCAAAAGGGCCAAAGCCTGTTCCGATTGCCCAAGCAGATCCAAGGTTTTCGCCAAGGTCAATTCCCAATCGGGTTGATCCGGAAGCTGTTCCAAAGCTCGGTTCAAATGCCAAGCGGCTTGGCTTGGATTGTTTAGACTAACAAGGAGGGTGCCCGCCCGGGCTTCGATTTCAGGCGATGGAGGCGAGAGCTTTAACGCCCTTTTTTGCAACGATTCCAAGGCATCCTCGGCATGGTCGGTGAATTCGTGTAAGGAGGCTTCTGCCAAATCGCACCGAATGTCCCCTTTAAGCTGTTTCCAAGCCAGGACCCATTGGTTCGCTTCACTGGCATTAAGGCGGGCTAGGGATCCCCGGACAATGGCCTCGTAAATTTGCCCTTGGTGGTTTATGTTTTGACTGCCAACCACCAGGGCGTATTCCAACTGATCCTGCCATTGGGGACCCTCCAGTTGCAAAAGGACCCGTTGTAGGTCCCATTCCTCTTGATTTTGTTTTGAAGGGTTGGTTCCAAGGACAATTTTCGCTTGGTGCGGATTATTGGCTAAGCGGAAAACGCGGGAGGCCAGCGGACCATTTCGTTGAATAAATAGAGGGCCTTCGGCCGTTAAATGCAACCGGGCCTCTCGGTACCGAAACCCGTCAAGGAGGGCTAAGATGCGGGATTGGCTGGCAACTAAGGCTTGTTCATTGCGTAGGTAAATAGCAACATAAACAATTACGCCCCCCAAAATCAGGGAGGCGAAAAGGGAGAGCCAAAGGTATTTTTTCGACATCGATCAACCCCAATTGGGGAGTAGTTCTGCTGTTTTCCTTTGGATAAGGGAAACGCAATTACTTGATTTCGAAGGTGACATCCGGATTATTGCCGGTTTTGATTTCGGCGGTAAACCCGGAAGTGTTGGGATCTCGGTACTTTTCCGAAACTTTGGCCTCTTTGGTGTTCCCAAAATAGCCTTCCTTCCCTTCAAAGCCTTTGGGAACCTTCATTTTAGAGGCAGCCGTACTGTTTTTCGCCGACTTCATAACAGCAGGTGGGATCACTCCCACCTTGGCCGAACCCGCAAAAAGAGCAGGCTCATTAAAGGATCCGGTGGACGAAATGGAAACCGTCTTGCTAACACCCTCGCCATAGTCAAAGATTAACGATCCCCCTTCCATGGGGGCATTTTTGAAAACCACCTTACCCGCAAGGGCACCGGTGGGGCGACTACCTCCACAGGCGATGATTCCAAAGCAAAGACAAAATATCCCCAGCCCTTTAAGGACCGGGGATAAAACAGTTTGATGAAGAAGTAGCAAGGGGCAAATCCTCAAAGGGTTTCAAGGGAAACAGACACTTTATCAAGGGACAATATTTTCACCACCATTGGCGGTCAACATAGCCCACCAGTTCAGCGGTTTGACACCATCGCTAACGAAACGAACACTTCCATCGCCAAAGGCGGCCATGATGCCACCAGAGTGCGGACTGGAAGCCCGATTTCCCGCCCCTTCCCTTATCTTGGGTTGAACTTGAAACATGGCAGCCGCCCCAGAAGGTTGACCCGCATCGGCGGTGTCGGCGATACAGGGACCCCAGTCGGGCCAGTAGTTCTGGTCGCCACCGGGTGCCCAGCCATCGGCTACATAGGCTTTGGTCATTTTTTCGGTAAAGAAGATGGTGTTGGAGGTTCCGTCCGTTATGTAGGCAGGAAACCGCTTGTTCCCAGCTCCCCAGTTCCAACCATAACTCAGGCTAAAAACCTGGCCGTTGTAGGCATAACTGGCAAGGCCATGATCTTCCGGGGAGGCATGGCTATCGGAAGGACAAATGTATGCCTTTACTCGGGTGGGATTGGGAACACCCCATTGGCTGTAGGTGTCCAAGTTGTTGTTTCGATCATCAATCATTTTGGTGCTTTTATAGAGCGAATCTTGCTCGATGTATTGAAGAATGTGAAACAGGACTCCCCCCTGACCATTGCCGGCGGCCCAATCGCGAACAGGATAATTTCCCAGACCGGGTGGCATTTTCCCATTGTTCGTGTCGGTAACACTGATTGTTGCCAAGGCGATTTGCTTTAGGTTGTTGGTGCAACTCATCCGGTTTGCGGCTTCCCGCACTTTTTGAACCGCAGGCAACAGCAATCCGATTAACACGGCGAT
>SIAL01000178.1 GCA_009691815.1 Gemmataceae bacterium
CTAGCAAAGTCAGCCCGACAGATACAATTTGCCTTTTCGGAACTTCTTGCCATTTTTCATCAAGTATGACCCCGCGTTTGCGCTTTTTTTATTGGATCTTTGGATTTCCTTGGGAGAATGGAGACCGCCGTCCCTTTATAAAAAAGGCGGCAACTTCACCCAAGAGTCGGCACCGTGGCGGGTATCCTCCAAAAAGCGATTGTCGTTAGCTTGGTCTTTATGACCGGGGTAAACGGCACCCTATTCGCTAGGGAAGTTGCCGACGCTAGGGTGCTTCTCCCTCCACCGGTTTTGTCGGGATTGATCTTGCAATCCAGTGACCAAAACATGGAACGAACCCTGTTGATCCGCCGGGCGTTTCAAGAGGATAAGGAACTTGGACCCCACCACATTGGCATTCGGTACAAAGACGGTTTGGTGACTCTGTGGGGCCCGGTTGAACGGCGGGCCTTGATTGATTTGGCCCGAAAAAAGGCCGCTCTCCAAAAGGGAGTGGTGGAAGTTCGCTCAGAGCTGTACTTGGGGCGTACCGGTAACCGGTCCGTTGGCCCACCCTCGTCTGGTGTGCCATTGGAGCAACCTGTCCGCATTCAGGCGGCTTCCCCCAACCCGCAAACCGGGGTACTTCCAACCAAATCCCCCCGCGAGGAAAAATCCAATCTCCACCGGATTGGGCCGGAGAAGGAAACTCCCTTTTCACCACAGGCCCTTGCATCCTCCGCTGGGCAATCCACAGGAGTTCAGGTACTTGGTGGGGGCGATTCAACCCCCAAAGCCCCGGTGTTTGTTCCGCTAAGTTTTGGTGGTGTTGGCCCAAGTGAAATGCCCAGGGGGCCTATTGCCCCACCCCTGACTCCTGCCCTTGACCTATCGGATGAGTTGGCCCGAATTCGTGGCAGTCAGGCCCGTTTTGCGGGAATCCATTGGATTCGCCGAGGCAATCATTTGTCGATTGTTGTGCCAAGTGCGGACTTGTCGTTAGGTTCGGATTTCTCTCGCCTTGCTAGGCAAATCCCTGGAGTCGAATCGGTAACCGTCCACTTGGGTCGAAATTGATCCACTAGGCCTTGCCAAGCGGCCCATTTTCCCTGATTGGTGGCCAAACCCTGTTTTGATAGAATTCCCCTGAGAATGAATTTGCATTGGATTGGGGGATTTTTTGGATGACTCCACTTCGTGGTATCGTGCTAGCAGGCGGAAAGGGAACTCGGCTTGGCGAATTGACCCGGGTCACCAATAAACATTTGCTGCCGGTCGGCCCCTATCCCATGGTCTATTTTCCCCTGAAAAAGCTGGCGGGGGTTGGACTCGACGACATTCTCCTTGTTTCGGGTACCGAGCATATGGGGGACTTTGTCGAACTTTTGGGGTCCGGCAAGGACCACGGGTGTCAAATCACCTACAAGGTTCAAGACGAAGCGGGAGGCATCGCCCAGGCTCTTGGCTTGGCGCGGCTTTTTTCCCAAGGTGCCAGATCGCTGGTGATTTTGGGAGATAACATTTTCGAGGATTCCCTTCACGATCTGGTTGCCGAGGCCGCAAAACATCCCAACGACGCCTTCGTTCTTCTCAAGGAGGTCTCTGACCCCCAGCGTTATGGCGTGGCCGAGATCCTCGATGGCAGAATTGTGGGCATTGAAGAGAAACCCAAAGAACCCAAAAGCAATATGGCCGTGGCGGGCATTTACCTTTACCCCGCCGATGTCTTTGAGGTGGTACGAACCCTGAAACCATCCCATCGGGGCGAGTTGGAAATAACCGATGTCAACAAATACTACCTTAGTCAGGGTCGGCTTCGCCAATGTCCTTTAGCGGGATATTGGACCGATGCGGGAACCCCCGAGTCTTTGGGTCACGCCAACGATTTGGTTAGGAAATTGATGCCCCGATTTGTTTAACAAATGAGGGGGCGCAGGGTATTTTATGGGCTTGGATGCTTGGATTTTTGGGATATTGGTCCTTCTTGGCCACAGCCTGTTGGTGATTTTTCTACACAACCGGTTTTATAGTCTGGCGGTGGACCATAAGACAACCGACCGCATTCAACTAGTTCATTTTCTTTGGCTTTGTCTGGGTCCCATCGCCCTTTGGTTCCTTTGGTCCGGTCAGGTCCCTAGCCCCCAAACCACAGATCCCGAATGGTTTAGGGCACTTCTTTGGGGCCTTGCTGCGGTTGGTTTGATCGGACCTCCTTTGGATATTTACCTTCGTTCCAAACGAAGACAAATGACGCCGGATTCCTCTTGCAGCCCTTTGCAAACCACTCAGGCGAACCATCCTAGTGTTTATGTTGGTCCCGGGATTTGGGGCCGAATTGCCCAATTGCCAGGAAACCGGTCCCTTTATCCTGTCCTGGAGCTTTCCGAGGTGCCCTTAGTAGGTTTGCCTTTGGCCCTTGATGGCCTTACGATTCTTCATTTGAGCGATTTACATATCAAGAAAACTCCCAACAGTTACTTTTTCGAGTCCGTGGCAGAAGGCTTAGCCACCTTGGAACCGGACCTCATTTGTTTGACCGGCGATTTGGTGGAAAAGGGTGGAATGGCTCATGCCGAGGTCTTTAGGTCTTTTCTTATGCGCCTTAGGTTTCGTGAGGCGGGTTTGGCCATTTTGGGTAACCATGATTTTTGGCACCCCACCCAACCAACACTCAACTTACTTAAGGATCTGGGTTATCAGCACCTGGGCAACAAACGAAGTACTTTACGAATTCGGGATACCAATGTTTCCCTTTGGGGATTGGAATATCCTTGGAATTCGGAACTTCCCGAGGGTTGGAAACAGCCCTTTGAGGAATGGACGCTGTGCCTTTCTCACACCCCGGATCATTTTTCGCGTTTTGCCCGCTTGGGCAAGGGTTTGATGTTGGCCGGCCATGTTCATGGTGGGCAGATCCGATTGCCATTGTTCGGTCCGGTTATCATGCCAAGTGTTCATGGCCGCACATTTGACCAAGGTTGGTTTCGGCGAAAAAATGCCTACCTTCATGTCAGCCAGGGCCTAGGTGGTGGTCATCCCATCCGATTTGGTTGCTCCCCCGGAGCCAGTCTCATCACCTTGAAGGCTTCTAAGGAAACCTAAGACACTCAACCCAAAGCGTTGAGGCGCGGTCACTTGGTTGCAATGTTGTCGCATATACCCCTCTGGCATTCTGGCAAGGATTCGGATTCATTCTAAGCTACCTATAGAGTTTTCGCATCAAACCAATTGGGCTGTTCGAAGGGTGTGGTAGGGCATGACGGAACCACATGAAATTCAACCTATTGGTGCCACGGAGGTCTTGGACCAGCCTCAAATTGTGAGCTTCAAACCGTGGAATGTGATCCTCCTCAATGATGACCACCACTCGATGCCCTTTGTGGTGGCCGTCGTCCAAAAAGTCATCCGATGCGATTTGAACCATGCCACCCGAATCATGGTCGAGGCCCACACCCATGGAAGGGCCATCCTGTTCACCGGTTGTCTGGAACAAGCGGAACTCAAACAGGAACAGGTTTTGTCCTTTCGAGAGGGCCCAATGGGGCCTGTAGGTTGCGTATTGGAGCAGGCCGTTTAAGGATATTCCGGACCAAATAAAAAGAAAGCGGGTTTTATGGCGATTTCTCCCCTCGAAATAGGCGTTTGTTCTTGGTCGCTACAGGTAACCAGCATTCCCGAGCTTAAGGGCTTTATGGATTCGCTTGGCCTGAAAGCGGTTCAAATCGCCTGTGGCGACCCTCAACATGCCTCTTGGGAGGAGGGGGAAGAGATGCCCAAGGCCGCTTTGGCCGCCGGGTTGGTCATGACTGGAACCATGCTTGGATTCCCCGGGGAAGATTACACCTCCCCGGCAACCATTCAAAAAACCGGGGGCTTTGGCGATCCGAATACCCGGGCCGACCGCCTTGATCGACTCGACTGGGCCTTGGCCCGTACCTTTGCCCTTGGCCTCAAGGATATGATGCTCCACGCTGGTTTCTTGCCGGAGCCCCATGACCCCATCCGCAAAGCATTCCTTGACACCCTAGGGGATGCCGCTGCCCGAGCCAAAAGCAAGGGTATTACCTTGGCCTTTGAAACAGGTCAGGAAACCGCTGATTTGTTGTTGCAGACCATGAAAGATTTGGCCTGCGACAATTTGCGAATCAACTTTGATCCCGCCAATATGCTCCTCTACGACAAAGGCGATCCCATTAGAGCAGTGGAGATTTTGGGACCCTACATCAAGTCTGTTCATGTCAAGGATGCCTTTCGGCCCAAAACCGCTGGAGAATGGGGTAGCGAGGTTCCCTTGGGTCAGGGAGAAGTTGGGATGGAACGGTTCCTAGGTGAATTGAAAAAGGTGGGTTACACCGGTGCCCTTTGTATCGAACGAGAGGTGGGAAACCAAGCGTCCCGATTTGCCGACATTATGCAAGGCGCCAAACTTCTCCATAAGGTTTTGGCGGAGTTGGCTTAACCTTGACAGATAATCCAACCAACCCGATCATCCAAGTAAACCAGCTCTTTCGTACCTATCGTGTTCAAGATAAAACACCCGGTTTTTGGGCTGGAATAAAGTCCCTTTGGAGCCGGAAATACCGAAATGTGGAGGCGGTAAAAAGCGTCTCCTTTACCATTCAATCAGGTGAAATCGTTGGGTTTTTGGGCCCCAATGGCGCCGGTAAAACCACCACCTTAAAAATGCTCTCGGGCCTGATCTATCCAACTTCTGGGTCCGCGACAGTGATGGGCTATGTTCCTTGGGAAAGAGACGATGCCTTCAGGCGGTCTTTTTCCCTAGTCATGGGCCAGAAAAATCAACTTTGGTGGGATCTGCCCGCGTCCGACAGTTTCGCACTTCACCGCGAAGTGTATTCTCTGAAAAAGGATCGATTTGAAAAAACCCTGGGTCAGTTAACCGAACTGTTCGGGGTGGAAAAACTGGCCCGTCAGCCTGTGCGCGAACTTTCCCTGGGCGAACGAATGAAGATGGAGTTGATTGCCGCCCTTTTGCATGAACCCCGGGTTCTCCTTTTGGATGAACCGACCATTGGCCTGGATGTGGTTGCCCAAATTGCCATTCAAAGATGCCTAAGGGAGTATAACAAAAGTCGGGGTGCGACCATTATGTTAACTAGCCACTACATGAAGGATGTGGAGGCCCTTTGTGAAAGGGTGTTGGTGATTGCTCGAGGATCCCTCATTCATGATGGAAAACTTTCCGATTTGGTGGAGCGATTTGGTCAGGAAAAACTTCTCAAGCTGCATTTCGAGGGGACAGCCCCACCGGAATGGGTGACCCAACTGGGCCCGGCGGACATTCAAGGGCCCATTGTCCAAATGAGGCTGCATCGTTCCGAGGTGGCCGCCGTGGTGGGCCGTGTCCTTTCTCATGGGGGCCTGATCGATCTGGGCGTTCAGGATCCCCCCTTGGAAGAGGTGATCGCCAAACTCTATGCGGAAGATTCCGAAGATGCCAAGGCGGGCCTCAATGGTTAACCATGGAAATGTTATCCTGGAACCACCGCCCATTAATAAGGCTCCCGGTTTTATTGGTTCCCTCCGAAAATACAAAAACATCATGAAGGTATCCTTGATCGAACGCCTTGCGTATCGCGGGGATTTTCTCCTCGGGACGGTGCTCCGTTTTCTTCCGATGATTAGTGCCATTTTTCTTTGGAAAGCCGTCTATCAAGGAGCGGAAACAGAGGTTCTTTCGAACTATACCTATTCCCAAGTGATTGCTTACCTTTTGTTGGTTCATATTAGCCGGATGTTTTCCAGTATGCCCGGCCTTGCCGCGGGTGTGGCAAGAGATATTCGTGACGGCAATCTCAAACGGTACCTCATCCAACCTTTGGATTTTATGGCGTACCTACTTGCATACCGTGGGGCTCACAAAATGGCCTACATTGCCACCTCCGCCCTCCCCTATTTGGGTTTGTTCACCGTCTGCTCCGGCTATTTTGAAACGATCCCCTCGCTGGCGACAATAAGCCTTTGGTTGCTAACCCTGTTTTTGAGTTTCCTTTTAGGCTATTTCTTCGAATTGACGCTCGGAATGCTTGGGTTTTGGATGCTCGAAGTGTCCTCCTTTTTGTATCTTGTCAATACGCTAAACTTTTTTGTCTCCGGGCATTTCTTCCCCATCGACCTCATGGAGCCGGCGGGGCTGGCCACTATTCTCAAAATGCTACCCTTTCAATATTTGGCCTATTTTCCCGCGGCGGTTTTCCTTGATAAAATTCCGGCCCAACAAATCCTTCCCTTGATTGGTGTCCAAATTCTATGGGTCGTTTTCTTTGCTCTTGCCGCCCGTATCCTTTGGCGGCTTGGCCTAAAGCGTTATAGCGCCTTTGGAGGCTGAGACAGTGAAATCCCTTGGCCGCTATTTCAGGCTCCTAGCAAGTTTTGGCAAGTTCAGTTTGGCCAGTGAGTTGGCCTTCCGGTGGAACTTCCTGATGAAGGTTGCCTTGGAATTGTTATGGTTGGTGATCCTCATCACCTTTTACAAAACCCTGTTCGCCAAAACCGGTACTATTTCGGGTTGGACCGAGGGCGAATACCTCTTTTTTGTCGGATGTTACTATACCCTTGAAGGGGTGATTGAAAGTTTATTTCTGGAAAACGCCACCGAATTCGCCGAGTTGATTCGGAAAGGAGATTTGGATTTCTACTTGTTAAAACCGGTAGATGAACAATTTCTGGTGAGTTTCCGAAAGTTTGATTGGTCCACCGCTCCCAAAGTTTTTATCGGGGCAATTCTTATGGCCATTGCCCTTTATCAATTGGATTGGGTGTTCGACCCACTTAAGGTGCTTGGATTTGGAATCTTATTTACCGGCGGGGTTGCCCTTTCCTACGGTTTTTTGCTCGCCCTTGCTTCCACCTCGGTTTGGTTGGTACGCAATCAATCGCTTTTGGAGCTTTGGTGGCTATTTACCACCTTGATGCGTTATCCCCGGGAAATCTATCAGAGTGGATGGGCCTGGAGTCTTTGGGTATTTTTCTCGCTAGTGGTCCCGGCCATGTTGGTGGTGAGCATTCCTTCCGAAGTCATGGTAAGGTCCCTGCACCCCTTTTGGTCGACTTGGATGGTTGTTTCCGCGATCCTTGTCCTCTGGGCCAGCCGCTGGTTCTTTCGCCTCGCCATTAGGAGCTACCGAAGCGCCAGTAGCTA
>SIAL01000179.1 GCA_009691815.1 Gemmataceae bacterium
AAACCTGAGTTAAATGAAAAATCAACCGTGTCATTGGTTCCACTGTAGAGGTCTATCTTGGTTAAAAGAAAACTGGCTCCTCCAGTGGATGTTCTAAAGGTAATACTAAAAGTTCCGAGTGCATTGGAGTTGGCGGTTGGACTTCCGGTCCGGCTCAGGGCGATTCCGGTGACATCATCCCGTGCCTGTCCCATAAAAGCAACCAAAGCAACAAACAAACAAGACAAACTACGCATTGCAAGCATTTTTCTAAGTGTTTAAGACTTTCGTTAGTTTAGGATTTAGTCAAGGCCTTTCAAAGGGACAGGTTAGGCCAAACCTCCCCATTTTTGCCCAAACTCCCTCGCATTTTATTTCTCTAACCGTTTCCCGTCAGAACCACCCACACTTTCCCTTCGTAACAATAGAGTAAGTTCAACCACTACAAATCGGGGAGAATGACCATGAAGTTTTTTCTCGGAATTTTGAGTCTTTTGAGCCTGTCCGCCGCCGTTGCTTGGGCACAGGCGCCCCCAACGGAGCGGCCCGTGGTGGGCGGATATGGCAAGATTGGCGTTTTGGACAAGGAGGTCGTCGAGGCCGCGACTTTTGCCGTCAAGGTCCAAGCCAAAAAAGAGGGTGCCCAAATCGAATTGGTAAAAATCGTCCAAGCAAAACGGCAGGTGGTTGCCGGGATGAATTACCAATTGCTCCTTGAGGTCAAATCCCAAGGGGTCACCTCGAAAGTCCACGCCATCCTCTGGAAAAAACTCGACGGAAGCCATGACCTTACTGAGTGGCAACCCCTGAAAGGGAAACCAAAAGAAGGCAAAAAATAAACCGTTTTGGCCATCGTCCCCGCCCGTGAACCGAACTCAAACAAGGCTTCCAAAAAAGCGGTAGTCAAGGCGAATCCGAACGACCTAGGCACCAGAGGTGGGGAACACAATGGAGGATTCTTCAAGCCCGGTTCGTAGCGCCGCCCATCTATCGTTTCATACCAGCCAACCGCGTAAATGGGGACAGGGTTGGATAAGCGGGACCTTCTCCGTTGCCCTTGGAATCCTTGGTCTTGGGGCGGTTCTCTGTTTTCATTTTCCCGATTTATTCACCCTGCCCCCATTGCGGGGCCAATACCCATTGCCCTTCGTTCGCGCCCTTTTGCATTGCGTTCTGGTGGGTGGATTTCTTCTTGGAACAGCCAGCCTTTGGCTTCGGCACAACAAGGCCCTTGGCCTAACAGGCATTGGGCTCGTCCTAGTGGCGGCCCTCTTAGGTGGTGCCCAAGTTCCGGTGGGCTCCTCGGATTCTCCCCACGGGATCTTTGGGCTTGACTGGTTCTTGCTCAATCTGATCCTCTATTCCATCGTCTATATCCCCCTCGAACGGCTTTTTGCCCTTCATTCTGAGCAGCCTGTGTTTCGAAGCGGTTGGACGACCGACCTGCTCTATTTCTTCTTGAACAACCTATTGGTTCAGGCCACCACCCTTTTGACCCTAACCCCGGCGATGATTTTTTTCGACTGGGCCAAAATCCCAGCCTTGGTGGAATGGATCGGTTCCTTACCGCTTGTTGTTCAGGTGATCTTGGCCATCTTGGTGGCCGACTTCACCCAATATTGGATCCACCGTGCGTTTCACACGATTCCCATGCTTTGGCGATTTCATGCGGTTCATCATTCGGCCCAATCGATGGACTGGCTTGCCGGGGCGAGGCTCCACATTGTGGATGTCCTCCTAACCCGGGCGTTGACCTATGTGCCGATCTATCTTTTGGGTTTCTCGCAAACCGCGGTGGTAATCTATGTCGTTGTGGTGGTGATTCAGGCGACATTTATCCATGCCAATGTCCACTGGAAGTTTCGCCCCCTCCGGTGGATCCTTGCCACTCCCCACTTTCACCACTGGCACCATAGTGCCGAACCGGAGGCTATAGACAAGAACTTTGCCGTGCATACCCCGGGCTGGGATCTGTTGTTTGGAACCTATTTCTTGCCGGATCGTTGGCCAAAAAATTACGGTTTGGCGGGGGGTGCCCCCGTTCCCGGCAGCTGGTGGGGACAACTCTTTTATCCCTTCCGAAGGAACTCCAAAACCTGATCCTTGATCAAAATGCGGCCCAGACAGACCATTGGCGGCACCCGTAGAAACCGACGGGGGACACGGGCTATCCCCTAGGGGCTTTTATAAACCACCCAAAGGACGATCACCAACAGGGCGGTGGCGACCAACATCAGAACAAAAGGCAAGGCAGCCGGGTTTTGCCGGGCATTTGGACGAATAGAGGACTCCCGACGCGTAAACACCGTGCTGCTGCCTAAGGATTGTCCATGGTCGACAAAAAGTCGGGCGGGGGATTCCCCGGAGGAACTGCCCGAGTCGATGCAATCGCGAATGGCCGATTCCACCTCGGTCGGGTCGTGCATAATGGCAAAAGTATCGGATTTTGGCTCCGAGCCGGTATCGTCCGCCAATAGTTGCTTTTCTAGATCGCTAATTTCTTCCGGTTGGTACATTTTTAGGCGATTGACATCCTCGGCCTCTAAAATCCCTTTCACCTTTTCAAAGACATGGCTTCCCGGTGTCCAAAGTTTGAGATCCGCCGCCAAAAGCCCGGCGGAAAAAATCCGTTGGCTGGGGTCTTTGTCCATTATCGCCTTGATCAGGCCAAGAAAACCGGCAGGCAGGTCCGGGCGTAACTTGGCGAGCGATTCTGGTTCTTCGTAGCGGTGACGACGCATTCGTTCGACATTGGTGCCACCCTGAAAGGGGGGCTTGCCGGTCAGGGCATAATAAAGCACGCAACCGAGTCCATAAATGTCCGCCCGACCGTCGACTTTGGACGGATCTATCGTCTGTTCCGGGGCGATATAATCCATGGTCCCCACAATAAATCCAAGGCCGCCCACCACCGACTCTTCCCCGGGCGGTTCATTATCTTGCATGGCGAGTCCGAAATCGATTAAACGGACTTGGCCTTTCGAACTGATGACGATGTTTGCCGGTTTGACATCGCGGTGAACCATCCCCTGCAAGTGGACATGGTGCAGGGCCAAAGCCACCTCCAACCCGATGAAGGCAGCCTGCTCCGAGGAGAGTGTACCGTTGTCTTTAACGAGTTTGTGGAGGCTTCTTCCCGAGACGAACTCCATGGCGATGTAATGGATATTTTCGATCAAGCCCGATTCATGGACCTGAGGAATATTGATGTGGCCCCCGGCAAGCCGACTCAGGCGCATTTCCCTCAAAAAACGGGCAAGCCGCCTTGGTTCCTTGGCATGGTTGGGTGGGAGGACTTTGACCGCCACCAATTGGCCCACTTCAAGATTCATGGCCAAGTAGACCGTAGCGGTTCCCCCCCGTGCCACCGGGGAAAGGATGGCAAAATGGCCTAGTTTGAGCCCTTTGGAGATCCCCTGAAGCAGTTTGCCTGACTGAAATCGGGTGAGATGCCCGGCCCGAATAAATGCCTCGGCTACTTGATCGGGAAAGGTTCGAAGGTCGGGGTCCATTTTGAGGAAAAAAGCCCGAACGAACTCACGGTCAAGCAGCTGGGAACGAAGCAATGCGCGTAAAAAATCTTCCGTCCGCCGCACGGGCGGTGAAGCACTGACATTTTCCGATTGAGACTCATTACTCACTGGGACAAACTACCTCGATGCCCCAAAAATACGACACTCTGTTGCCAATGGTACCTTACAGGGAGGGTAACCCGGTAGGGTGATTCTTTCGTCAGCGGCCCCGAATCGTGGCACCCATTTGCCGGACCAATCGCTCCTCGACCTTGAGGTGGGCCTTGTCGATATCCTTGTCGGCAAGAGTTCGATCCGCCGCTTGATATCCTAGTGACCAAGCCAAGCTTTTGCGGCCTGCCTGAACCCCTGGCCCCCGGTAAATATCGAAAAGCGAAAGGGCAGCCAACAGATCCCCCGCGGCCGCGCGGATTTCCCGAGCAACGGAATCGGCCGTCACCGACTCATCCACCACCACGGCCACATCCCTAAGGGCCATAGGAAACCGGGATACTCCCTTGACCACAAATCGAGTGGGCAGCACCGCCATGAGCGATTCCACTTCGATTTCGGCAACCAGGATGGCCCCCAAAAGTCCCAGTTTTTGCTGTGTACGAGGATGTAGTTCACCCAAGTAGCCCAATGGGCGATCTTTCCCTTGAAAACGATAGGCCAATTTCGCTTGCCTTCCCGGATGCAGGGCGGCTTTTCCATCCTTTGAATCGAGGCGTATTTGGGTTATATCCAGCCCAAGGAGGACCAAAAATTCCTCCACCACGCCCTTGAGGTCGAAGAAGTCAACCGCCTCCTCGGGTTGGGGTTTCCCATCCCAAAAGGGTTCGGATCGCCTGCCGGCCATGACCACCGCCAGCCGATGGGGTTCCTTTGGCCTGCCATTTTCCCCATGGGGCAAATACGCCCGGCCTAGTTCGAATATTTTTTGCGAGCTGGCCCCGTTTTGCTTTAGGTTGGCAACGGCGATTTCCAGCACCGAAGCCGCCACACTTTGACGCATGACCGACCGTTCCGGGCTGATCGGATTGGCAAGGCAAATGTGGTCGGCTCCGCCCAGATCAAGCCCGGGTTCCAACACCCGATCGGTCTCTTTGGAAGTTAACGAATAGGTGATGACCTCTTGCAGGCCCAACCCCGCCATCAGGTCCCGAACCCGGTTGTGGAAATCGTTTTCGGGATTGCCAAGCCTGTTGGTAATCGTCCCTTCAAGCAAAGTCGAGGGAAGGCGATCATACCCTTCAAGGCGGGCGATTTCCTCGATAAGGTCCACCGCCCCTTCTTGGATATCAAGCCTCTCGGGTGGTAGGGTAACCTCCAACTCGAAACAGGGCCCGGTCTGTTCGCCAAGGCGCTTGGTGGCAAACCGAAGCGCATGAAGAATGGTTTCGACCCGTTCGAGGGGAACTGTGATACCCAAAACTTTTTGAATCTTTTTGGAGGACAACAGGACTTTGCGCGGTTCGTGTTGAACAGGCCACGATTCGATGGAACCCGTGGCGACCCGGCCCCCACCCAGCTTGGCAATCAGGTCGGCGGCCCGATCAAGGGCTGGCCCTGCCTGAGTGGCGGAGATGGAACGGCTAAACCGAAGGCTCGCCTCGCTGGAAAGGTGGAGCGTCTGCGCGGTTTTACGAACCTTGATGGGGTCAAAATGGGCCGATTCAAGCAGCACTTGGGTCGTTTCATCTCCAACTTCGGTGTCAAATCCTCCCATAACCCCGGCAAGGGCAATAGGTCCCATTTCATCCGCGATGATCAGCATCCCCGGCTCAAGAGGGCGATTTTGACCATCCAGCGTTTTGAGCGATTCTCCCGCAATGGCGGATCGAACCCGAATACGAACCACCCCGTCCTTGGCACGAAGGGCTAACTTTTCCAAGTCAAAGGCGTGCAAGGGCTGCCCCCGCTCCAACATAATCAGATTGGTCACATCCACCAGATTGTTTATGGGGCGCATTCCCGATGCCAAAAGTCGCCTTTGCAACCAGCTGGGCGACGGACCAACCTTCACCCCGGCCACGGCCCGGGAACTATACCTCTCGGAATTTTGGGTGTCCTCAATGGAAACCTCGACCGGAAAAGGCCAGTCGCCCGATTCCTCGGCGGTGGAAGAGGGAACGCAAACCTCCCCGCCAAATAGGGCGGAAACCTCATAGGCAACCCCAAGCATCGAAAGGCAACGACCCATATTGGGGAGGATGTCCACCTCTACAACGGTGTCACCCAAAACATCCACCACAGGGGTACCGGGCGGAACCTCTTCAGGATAGAGGATGATCCCATCGTGCTCGTTGGAAAGGCCCAGCTCAAAAGCCGAACAGAGCATCGAATCGCTTGCAATACCCCGGATTTTGGTGGGTTTTAGTTCCTTAAGGGTTTTGACATCCGAATGGCCATCGAACAGGACCGATCCGGTTCGGGCCAGAATCACCGTCTGGCCGGATTCGCCCACCGAAATGTTGGGGGCACCGGTGACAAGCGGTTTTTCCTCGCCGGTACCATGGTCCACAAAAGGAAGCTTGAGCCGATCGGCGTCGGGGTGTTTGTCAATGCGCAGGATTTTGGCAAAAACCACTTTGTCCCGAGCCCAGATTGGACCCGATTCCGAGACAAGGGGCAAAAGCTCCTTGGGAATTTCGGTTCCAATGGGGCGTATGGAGGCAACTTCGAGGCCGGCAAGGTCAAGCCGGGCCACCAAATCAACCAAAGGGGGCAGCGGGATCATCTCCCGCAGCCAAGAAAGCGAAATTTTCATGGCAGGAGGTCCTGAGGGACTAAAACTGTTTTAGAAAACGCCAATCATTGGCCCAAAATTGCCGGATATCATCCATCCCGGAGAGAAGCATGACAATGCGTTCGACTCCGAGGCCAAAGGCGAATCCTGAATGAGTTTCGGGGTCGTAGCCCCCGTTTTTTAGCACGGTCGGATGGACCATGCCCGCGCCCAATATTTCAAGCCATCCGGTCTTTTTACAAAGGCCGCATCCTTTACCCTGACACAGAATGCAATCCATGTCGACCTCCATGGAAGGCTCGGTAAAAGGAAAATAACTCGACCGAAGGCGGATCTTGCGCTTGTCCCCAAAAAGCCTTTGAATGAAGGCTAATAGCGTTCCCTTGAGGTCCGTCAGATGAACCTTTTCACCCACGGCAAGGCCTTCGACCTGATGAAACATGATTTCACTGCGGGAAGTAATCTGTTCATACCGATAGCACATTCCGGGAAGAACCACACGAAGCGGTCCGGGGGCGGCTTTGCGCATGGCATGGATCTGACCCGGTGAGGTATGGGTCCGAAGGATCCACCCTGGCCGTGTTGTATGAAATGTGTCCCACATATCTCTGGCAGGATGATGTGCGGGCATATTGAGGAGGCCGAAATTGACCTCGTCTTCTTCGACCTCATGGCTGGTGAATGGCTCAAAGCCCAGCTCACCAAAAATACCCAAAATCTTGCGAAGGGTTTGGGTAGAGGGGTGAAGCCTTCCCGGGCCAGAACGCCTGCCGGGAAGAGTGATGTCGATCACACCGTTGGCCAAGTCGGTTTCAAGAGCGTTGTCTTTAAGAACAAGAAGGGCTGCATCGAGGGCGGATTGGAGCTGTTCTTTTACCGCATT
>SIAL01000180.1 GCA_009691815.1 Gemmataceae bacterium
TTAGGGAATGCCATTGGGGACAGGGATCATTTATTTCTCCCTCTGCTAGCAAAGCAGGGTATGGAAACAATGGGGACGGGGATCGGTTATTTCGCCAGGGCTGGGGTTCACCTTTCAGTCGGACTGCCAAGTCGAATAAAGTTGAAGTCAAAGGCAAGAAATGATCCGCGTCCCCATTAATTCGTCGATCAGAGAAAACAAAGGAGATGGGTATCAGAAAAAAAACCAATGGAAAAAACAAAGGGGACGCGGATCATTTTCATCGTACAATCCTTATATGCCACGGCATCCCCGTGCCGCACCGGGCGGCTTTGTTTACCATTGCCTCAACCGGGCGGTTGCCCGTTTGCCGCTTTTTCAAAAAAATGGCGACTACGACGCCTTCGAATGCGTTCTCGGAACGGCCTTGGAAATCCATCCCATCCGAATGTTGGCTTATTGTATTATGCCGAACCATTGGCATTTCGTACTTTGGCCGGGGCTTGACAGACAGGTATCCGATTTCTTGCGTTGGTTGACGCATACGCACACGCAGCGTCGGCACGCCCATTATCAAACTTCGGGAACCGGCCATCTTTATCAGGGTCGATTCAAGTCATTTCCGATCCAAGAAGACGATCATCTTTACGCGGTTCTGCGCTATGTGGAAAGGAATCCGCTACGGGCCAACCTAGTCCCAAAGGCCGAGCAATGGCGGTGGTCAAGTTTACACCAACGCGTAAACCAAGGCCCGCTCAGTTCCCTGCTTCACCCTTGGCCGGTGCCTTTGCCGAGTGATTGGCTCGAGCGCGTCAACCGACCCGAAACTGAAGCCGAACTCAATGGCTTGCGTCGAGCGGTTCAAAAGAACCAACCTTTCGGTTCGGAAACTTGGCAAGCTGCCACTGCGGCTAATATGGGGCTGGAGTTCACCTTCAGGCAGTGCGGCAGGCCGAAAAAAGATGAGGTCAAAGGCAATAAATGATCCGCGTCCCCATTTATCGGTCCGTTAGCGATAAATGATCCGCGTCCCCATTAAACTTCCGTGCCGATAACAGAGGCGGAAGTTATCTAGCCGTTGGCGGGTAGGGTTATGGTTTCATCACAATGTGGACGACCAGTTCCGAGTATTGCTTCAATACCCCATCGGTAGTGAGCAAAAAAGCGGGCAAGGATTGTGCTTGGGAGATGAGCATCCGGTCAAAAGGATCACGGTGATGGAGGGGTAGCCGCCCAAGAGGATAGCAATCCAAGCCTTTCACGAACAATTCCGAAAAACCCGTTTCAAGCGCCAGTCGGTGAATGTCCTCCGGTGAAAAATCAAAATCTGGTCGGCGAAGGGATTGTTTGATCGCCACCTCCCAAATGCTGGCGGCGCTGAAATAAACACGATTGGAACCGTTTGCCAAGCTGGCCGCCACTGTCTCGGGCAATCGCTCCGGGGCCAAAAGCACAGCCAACAACACATTGGTGTCCAGTAGATACACGGGCATTTATTGGTCCAATTCAAAAAGCATGACCAACTCTTTTGCATGGCTGGCGTCGAAATTTTCCGGAAAGGAATATTTCCCCCGACCCAAGCCGAGGGTGCGGGTTTTTTGCTCCGGCTCCAAAAGGCCCACCAATCGGGCCACCGGTTTGCCGGCTCTGGCAATAAGGATCTCTTCCCCCGCTTCTGCTTTTTCGACAAAACGGGAAAACTGAGTCTTTGCTTCATGGATATTGACGGTTTGCATGAATTACCTTCCTTTGGGCCTACTGGACTAAGTTTAGTCCACAATGGCCCCCTTCCGCAAGGGGAAACGAATAAAGGGGGGTATTTTTTAGCGGCGTGGAAGGATCGAACGAAGCAGGCACTCTCCGTGTTCCGTGGTATTTATTTTATCCTCTTGGCGGGACCGGGTAGGGGTTTGGCATTACTAAGAACGGCACCCGGAGTGTGCCTACTGCGTTTCGTTTTCCAAAGCGGGTAATGGTTGACCTTATTTCCGTTTTTCCAAGTGTTTCAATCAAGGCGCTTTGGCTTTTTTGGCCAGATCCTTGGCTTGTTGTGCCAACGGAGTATCTTTTCCAAGCAGTGGTTCCACTTCGCGCAATAGCTTGAGAGCTTCGGTTGGATTCCCATCCACCAAGGCAAAATTGCAAGCCACCAGCCATTTTCCAAGGTTCTTTTGGGTTTGCGTTTCACCGGTCATGGTGGAGAGGAGTTCGCGCAAAGGGCTCAAAGCCATTTGCCATTTTCCCTGTTCCAAAGCCACATTAATTAAGGGTTCTTGAAGAGGTGCCAATAATGTTTTCGCATCGGACCTTTTTTGCCACTGGGAGGATACCTCCACCAAAAGGGCAAGTCGCTTTTGGGACTGATTGGCCGCCGCCAAAGTTTTATCCCATTCGAGCACTAAGGCCGGCTGGGCAGCCTGAGCCAAAACCTCGAGCATGGCGGCCCACGCTTTGTTTTGGACGCGGCTATCTTCCGAGGAGGAGGAGGCCCGCCAAAGAAAACCCAGCATGGTAGGATTCCCGGTTTCACCCATAGCTGTTGCGGCCCGGGCCCGTACCCCCGAGTCCCCGTCACGAAGGAGGACCACTTCCAACCGGGATTGTAATCGAAGCAAATCCGTTGGGGAAATCATGGCTTTTTGGCTTAGGATGCGAGACATTGCCCCAACCAGCGAAAACCTCACCAGAGGCAGAGGGTCATCCATCGCCTTTAAAATGGACTCAATCGAAGAAGGGTTGGCCACCCTTTCCATGGCTTGTGCCGCTATTTTCCGCACCGCATCCTCAGGGTGACGAAGCAAAAGTCCCAATATGGGAACCGCTTCGGGAAGGCCCAAACTGCCGAGATCCTCCGCGGCTTCCACCACCACCTCGATGGCGGGATCTTCCAACCCACTGAGAATTGGATTTACAATCTTTCTGCGAACTGTCCCTTCCTGATTGGAAGGGAGGCGTGCCTGTTGGGCCAGGCCACGAATGGCCGCGACTCGCAAAGGGATCGATGGGCTCTTGGCAATTTGTATCAGCCTTTGCCAAGCGGCGTTGTCATTCACTCGGCCCAACCCCTCCGATGCGGAACGGGCCACGGTGGGATCGGTGTCATGGCTTAGCCTTAGAAGCAAGGTTCCGAGTGGTTTGGCGGAAACGGGTTCCGTAGCGAAAAGTGCCTCGGCGCACCAAAGGGCGGCCTGATTGCGCAAGGCGGGATCGGTTTGGTCCACCAACCCGGGAATGTATGCAAGTCTTTCCGTGGCGTTTTGCTTGGAATAAAGCTCTTGAAGCAACCGCAAAGCTCGGTTTCGCGACGCCTCTAATTCGGATTCCAACCGGGCGGTTTTTACGGCCTGATGGGCCAAACGCATTTCCAACCAGCGCTCGTTCGTCAGGTTTTTATGGCGGGACCACCATGCTTTCCAAAGGTCGGGATCGCTTCCTAGGTCCTGTCCGGTAAGGGTATGGAGGGCCTCGAAAACGGCCTCTTTGAGCTCGCCTGATTCACGAGGTATGGCAAAAAGCAAAGGCTCAACAGCCCCTTTTCGGCCTGACCTTCCTAGGGTCCATGCACAGATGGCCTGGGTTGATGTGGCCATTCGTGGATCTATCAAGGAGTCTTTTAAGCGATCTATGTTCGTTTGGTCTAACTGGCCGGACAAGGCCTCAGCACCCGCTTGGCGAACGGCGGGCCGTCCCGCGGCAAGCGACCGAAAAAGTTCTTCGCGAAATCGGATGTCCCGTTCTATCCCAACCGCCGCCGCTAAGGAAAGGAATGTGGCCTCTTCTTCAATTTGGTGCAATCCTTGGCGAACGATGGCCTCGGCTTCCCGAGAGGAATGGCGCACAAGGGCCAAAGCCGCTTGAGCTTGCAAAATGGGCATATCCCGAATGCGCAGTTGTTCCCGTAGGCGGAAGGGGTCCAAAGAGATTTCAACGGGCTTTTCACCACCGGGTGGGGAAGGCTCGGTTTGGCCATAGGAAAGGGATAGGGCCAGAATCCAGCAAGCAAAGGGGAGTTGTGTCATTCGATTTGCTCCCTTTGGTCAAGAAATCGGGAAAACGGGAGTCGCATTCGACCCCAATGCCCCAGTATGTCACAACAGGTTGACAAAACTGGAAGAATGCGTTGTCTCGGTTCCCGTACCTTGCTTATATTGGAGTTTGGCCTGTTCCGTCAACCGGGATTTGGCCAGCCGAGGAGAAACTTGGCGGCAAATCAAGGGAAACGCGGATTCATGGACTCCTTAAAAGCACCCCGAAAACCAAGCTTCGATCCCTCAATCTGGACCGTTTTTGTGATCCTTGGGCTGTTGGGTCTACTGGTCGGTGTACCCCGAATCGGCTCCGCCACTCTTTGGGATCAGGATGAGGGGCTTCATGTTACCTGCACCAAGGAGATGATGGATGCCAACAACTGGGTCGTCCCCACATTTAACTATAAGCTCATGGGCGACAAACCTGCTCTGATGTTTTGGCTCCAGCGGATTGCCTTCGAGGTGGGAGGAGTTAACGAGGCCATGGCTCGGATGCCCGGGGTGATCTGCTCGATCCTCTCGGTATGGGCCACTGCGGTTATCGGTTGGAGTATGGCAAAACCTGGGCAAAAGGGGCTTATGGCACTCCTTTCGGGAACCATCCTAACCTCCACAATAGCCCTTGTTTGTGCCGCTCGATTTGCCAATCCCGACGCTATTCTCAATGCCTGCCTTACCCCAGCCATCGCCATCATTTGGCTCTGCCAGGCCAAGCGATCTTCGGCATGGCTCTGGATGAGCGCGTTTTTTACCGGTATGGGGGTGCTGGCCAAAGGACCGATCGGCTTGGCCATTCCCGCCGGGATCACCTTTTTCTTCCTGTTGTGGCAACGGCGTTTGCGCGAGGCCTTTCGCTTTTCCCCCATCATGTGGGGAACGCTGATTTTTGCGGCCGTAACACTCCCTTGGTATGCCTATGTGGGAGTCGAAACCAAAGGGGAATGGCTGGAGATTTTCTTCTTTAAGCACAACTTGGGACGATTTTCTTCGGCCCTTGAGGGGCACACCGGCCCCTTTTGGTATTACCTCCCCATTTTGCTCATTGCCTATGCGCCTTGGTCAATCTTTCTCACCCCGCTAGTCTGGACTGGAATCCTTTTGGCCCGAACTCCTCAAACCGAGGATGGGGACATAATCCCATCTGATCGGGAAAAGGTCCGCTTTCTGGGCATTTGGATCGTCCTTGTTTTGGGATTTTTCTCGGTCGCCTCGACCAAGCTTCCCAACTACATATTTCCCTGTTATCCTGCCTTGTCGATCCTGCTTGCTTGGTATTTTCTCCGCAAGATCGAAGGGACCGACGCGTTGCCCGTTTGGGTTTGGCCGACCTGTTGGGGTTGCCTTGTTTTGGTGGGTGGGATCACTTTTTTTGGCTTCCTCATTGGGGCGGGCACGATTCCAATTTCCGCCGGGGATAAAATGCGCACTTTCCCGGGCTTGGAACTTTGGGCTTGGATTGGCCTGATTCCGCTGGCGGGCTTGGTTGTGATGTGGTGGCTCAGGGGTCAAACGGGAAAACAGGTTGCCGCACTCTGTTTTCTGGCTGTGGCTTTTAGTGGTTCGATTGGGCTTTGGAACCTCTCGACGCTTAACGATGTGAAGGCACAAAAGCCGTTGGTGGGTTTCTTGCCTCCTGATTTATCCAAGCGCGAGGTACAACTGGCCACCTTGGGTTGGTTTCAACCAAGCATTGTCTTTTATGCCGGCCGTGAAGTGAGAAATCATGCTCAGGACCGGTTTGAGGAATTGGAATCCATGCTCGTTTTGCCCCGGGAAACCTACCTGTTCACCACCGCATCCCAGGCAGCCAAGCTTCGTGCCCGCGGGTGGAAACTAACGGAACTTGGCAGGCACTACGACTTTTACCGAAACATCGAAGCTCTGGCTATTAAGGTCGAGGGCAGGGCCAAGTTGAATTAAGGGATTCGCCATGTTTACTTTCCGATGGATAGGGTTGGTTCTCCTTTTTGGCCTTGGTTTGCCTTTTTGGGGACCCCTATATGGCCAAGGGCAAGGTCTCAAAGAGCCTCTTGGAAAACAGGGTTGGGCCGAGATCCAAGTGGTGGATGAAGGGACCGGGAAAGGGATCCCGCTGGTGGAGCTAACCACGGTCAATAGCCTCGTTTTTGTCACGGATAATTCTGGCCGTGTGGCCCTGCAAGAACCAGAACTCATGGGTCAAGAGGTCTACTTTAGCATCCAGTCCCACGGTTATGATTTGGCCAAGGATGGTTTTGGTTTTAAGGGCGCCAAGGTAACTCCCAAGGTTGGCCAAGTAGCGATTATTAAGCTCAAACGGATCAATATCGCCGAGAGGTTGTGCCGCCTTACCGGGGAGGGGCTGAACCGGGATAGTCAGCTTTTGGGTTATTTCCCTCCCAAGGAGTTGTCAGTGCTTTCGGGCATGGTCGTTGGCCAAGACTCGGTTCAGGCCGCCCTGTTTCAAAAGCGGGTTCATTGGTTTTGGGGCGATACCAACCGATTGCGCTACCCCCTTGGGCTGTATCGGATGGCCGGGGCAACCACCCCGCTACCCAAGGAGGGCCAGCCGGCGTTCGACCCGTCCGGGGGAATTCCCTTTGAGTATTTCGTGGACAAAACGGGATTTGCCCGGGCTATGATGCCTTTGCCCCAACGGCCGGAGGGGGTTGTTTGGGTGTTTTCCCTTTGTGTGGTGCCCGATGCCATGGGAACCGAAACGCTTGTCGCCCACTACACCCGGCGAAAAAGTTTGGCCGAGGAGGTGGAGAAGGGGATCGCTGTTTTCGACCCGACCAAGTCGATCTTTGATTCGGTCAAGGTTTTGCCTTTGACAGAATCGTGGAGGCATCCCAGTGGTCACCCCATTCCCTATGAGGAAAAGGGGAAACAGTGGCTCCTCTTGGGAAGCCCAAATCCCAATGTCCGGGTGCCAGCCACCTTGGAGGCGATCCTTGACCCCACTCAATACGAGGCGTTCACCTGCGCCGAAAAAAGCCCAAACAACAATCTGGAAACGCCTCGCCTTGACGGTAACAAAAAACCTGTGTGGAGATGGCAAAAGGAGTTGCCTCCCATCGATTCCAAAACCGAACAGAAATGGGTCAAGGAGGGAAAAATCAACCCCTTGGACAGC
>SIAL01000181.1 GCA_009691815.1 Gemmataceae bacterium
GTGTCAAAGATCTTGATGAAGTCGGAAAGGGCAATATTAAATCGGCCTTTGCGGGTTTCATAGCCGCCTTTAAAACCCATGCCCGGCGCGGGTTCAAAGTCGATTCCCCACGGATTCCAAACGGTGACAAGGCGTGTTTTCGGATCATAGCCCAACACGGCATAGGCATGGGTTGGGACCAGACCCTGAGGGAGAGCCCGACGATCTGTGGTGGCGCAAACGAGGCGTTTTTCTTCCATTGCGGACCGCAAGCTATAGTCTAGATCGCGGAGGATTTCCGCCGCCCCATCCTCAAGAAGAATCTGTCGGGAAATGGTTTTGCGTCCCGTGAGATACCGGATCACCAAAGCGGGATCCCCTCCTCCCCCGGCACGATCCAAAGCATTGCCAAACGACTCACGCCGGATTTTTTGCAGAACAACACCCCACCCCTTTTCCAACAGCGACATCCACGATCCCTGATCTCCCGAAGTGGCCGCCAAGGCTCGCTCGGCATCCGTCAATTCTTCCACCTGAACGATGGCACCTTTGAACTGGATTTCAAAGCGGTTGTTTGGCAATTCCTTGAAAAAGGCGCGAATTCGATCGGGGTTGCGTTCGGCCATCGCCCCCACAGAGGCGATTAAATAGCAATCCCCTTCGCGACCTTGCCGAATGCCGTCGATTTTTGGGGCCCCGGGACCGAACAGTTTGCCCTTTGGGGCATTGACCGCTGCCGCCAACTTGGAAAAACGCAACTCCCAAGGTGGATCGGTTGGAGGGAATCCCCATGGCCTTCGGACGCTGTCGCGGACCTGCTCGAGACTAATCGCATTGACCGGCCAATCGGTCCTGCGGAGGATTTCGTGAAGCGTGGCCACGGCCGCCGCCTCATCGCCCCGATTCGTCTTGTCGGCGATGGCCCGGGTGGATTCCCGTAGTCCGATGAAACCGTCTCCGTCCTTGTCCCATCGGGAAAAACCGCTGCTTGCCGCTTTGACAAAGCGTTGCTGAAAGTCCTGCACCGGGAGAGCCTGATTCATTACTAGGAACAAGGAAACCTGAAAGCAAAACGAAGAGAGAAAAAGGAACATGGTTGGCGAATCCGGTAAGGCAAAAGAGGCGTAGGTTTCGGACGAGGGACACGATTAACCCTGTGTGGGTTATTCTAGGTCAGGAAATCCTGCCTGTGACCTCCCACCTTCCTAAAATGTCTTTTTGAATCATTTGAGGATGGGGCGGTTATGGATATTTCCCAGTGGATCATTTCGCTATTGGTGCTTACGGGCCTTGAAATCATCCTTGGCATCGACAATATCATTTTCCTCACCATCCTTGCAGGCAAACTTCCTCCCAAGCAACAGCCAATTGCGCGAAAGATAGGACTGATTGCCGCTTTGGTGACGCGGCTTGGGCTGCTTTTTACGGTCAATCTGTTAATGGGGTTAACGACCCCGCTTTTCACGATACCTGAAATACCCAAAATCCTAGAGAAGGCACTCGAAATCTCCCTCAAGGATTTGATCCTGATTGCGGGCGGACTGTTTCTTGTGGCCAAGAGCGTGATGGAGGTCCATCAAAAACTAGAAGGTTCCGAGAATGAGATCAGCGGGCCCAAGCGAACCTTCGCCTCGTTTTGGATGGTAATCCTGCAAATCGCCATTATCGACATCGTGTTCTCCCTGGATTCGGTCATCACCGCGGTGGGAATGGCTAGAGATCTCTCGATCATTGTCACCGCAATGGTAATCACAATCATCATCATGATTATCGCCAGCGAACCTGTCGCCAACCTGGTGGAGAGGCATCCCACACTTAAAATTCTTGGCCTATCGTTTTTGATTCTCATCGGGTTCCTGCTTGTTCTTGAGGGATTTCATCAGGAGATCCAGCGGGGCTACATCTATTTCACCATGGCCTTTGCCCTTGGGGTGGAGTGGCTCAACATTTGCATTCGCCCCGGAAAGCCGCTCAACCTCAAGGAACCCGATATGCCCAAGCTCAATGAAAAGGGAGAGGTGGTCGAGGACGAGGCAAAACCGCAATGACCCCGGTCGACCCCTCCAAGCTGGTGGCCGAATTGGCTCTGGGTTGGGTGGACCCTGCTTGTCCCCTTTGCGGGGGTCGGTTGCGGGAGCAGTTGCTGGGCGGTGAGGTTTGTCCACCCGGTGGGAAACCTCAAAAGGTATTCCTTGTTCGCTGTCAAAGTTGTGATTATGCCTACACCGCCCCAAGGCCGGGTGAGGAAATTATCGGATCCTTTTATACCTCTGATTATAAACCCCACCAGAATCCCCCCGCATCTTTGGCGGGCGTACCTAACCCCTCGGCTGGCCGCCTTGCCGCCATCGACTTGCGCAAAGGAATGCTTCCTTTTGGGGATGGGCGAATGCTAGATTTTGGCTGCGGTTCCGGATCATACCTTGTGCGCATGAAGGCGAAAGGCTGGACGGTCACCGGGGTCGATGCAAGTGCCCCAATGACTCAAAACCTGACCGCAAAAGGGTGGGAAGTTTATTCCGGCAGTTTGCCCAATACGGCTTTGAAGGGCCGACAATTCGAACTGATTACCATGTGGCAATCGTTAGAACATGTCCCGGATCCGGTGGGGGTCCTTCAAGCAGCCTTTGACCTGTTGACCCCCGGAGGTCGGCTGATTGTCGCAGTCCCCGCTCTGGATTCATGGAACTTTGCGGCGTTTGGAGAGGATTGGCTGGGTGTTGATTTTCCCCTTCATTTAAGCCATTTCACAAAAAAAACCCTAAAAGAAACGGCCCAAAAGGCCGGGGTGTTGGTCGAGGAGATTGGTCGGCTAAGGCACGCGTCCTGGATGCGGCAAAGTGCCATGAAGGCGTGCCTCCGATTGGGGACAAAGGCGCCACTATGGGTGCGGATGTTGCAAAACAAAACCGTTTCCAAGGTGTGGGCCTTTTGGGTTCACCATGTTTTGGGTCGGTCGGATTGCCTGCTCTTAAAGGGATCTAAACCAAAATAGGGTTTTGTAATCCTTTAAATGACGATGACCCCGGGTCCTTTGGGGAACCGGGGTCATCGTCTTCTGTCTTTAAGGAGACCGATTAGTGGTCGGCTTTCTCTAGGATTTTGCGCCGAACCAGCTCGGCAAGAAGGGCCGTGTCAAAGGGCTTTTTGAACACTTCGTTGAGGCCGTAACTTTCGATGAGTTTCTCGGGGGAAGCTTCATCTTCAGAGGCCATGGCAATAATCACGGTCTCGGCATAGGCCGGATTCTTTCGAAGGTTTACCGCGATCTGAAGGCCTTCGCTGCGACCCATGGCAAGGTCGACAATGATGGTATCGGGGTGGAAACTCTCGGCCTGAATTCCCGCTTCAAAACCGCTGTTGGCGACCTCGTAACGGAAGTCATCCGCTTCGGGCATCAGGTTTTTGACCCGATCAATAAAGAGTTTTTCCGCACCGATGACCAAGACCTTATGCCAGCCCTCTTTTTCGAGCTCGCCTAAAGGCATGTCATGGTCTTTGAGGAAACGGATCAGGTGATCGCGCGGAATCCGGCGGTCCTGACTTCCTGGAATTCGATAACCGCGAAGGCGCCCCGAGTCGAACCATTTGGAAACGGTGCGGGGAGCCACCTTGCAAATCCGAGCAACTTGGCCCGTGGTGAAAACATCCTTTTTCATGAGTCAAGAACTCCCTGGGGGTGGCAGGCTAGGAGGAATCCGTTCCTTGTCCTTTTGGGGATGACAGGGTTCGAATTCACCGCCGTCTTTCGATCCCCGGACGCTTCATGCGGCCGGAAGTGATCGTCTGAAACGGCGGGCGGGTACCGCTCCTTCGGATCGAACAGCAAGGAATCCTTTCCCAGCCGTGGTCTTCAAACCGATCAAGACGGCGTGGCGATTTCTTTGGATCAGGAAAACCGGTTCGGCTTTTATGCCTTGCGGTGGGTCTTTCCAGGGCCCTTTGATCTCGCCAAGCATTTCATCGGCAAATCCCAGATTAGGATTAAGAAAAAGAGCCAGATTAGTCAGATTCTGTCGATTCGCTCTCTTCCGTCGATTACCCGTTTCGCCCCAATTGCGCTATTTCGTCCGATCTTGCCTGTCTTTTCCCATTTGCCAGTTTGGACGATACCCCCAGTTGTTCCGGGCGTGAAAATCAAATTTGGAAAAAAATCGGCTTGTTTTTCACCACCTCCTTAAAGAATGAGGGGGGATTGGCCAACAATGCGGCAATGATCTTCCCCTTTCTATGAGCGGGAGGGTTTGAAAGAGAGCCAAGCGATTTTGGCTCCCCATTCCAATTCCTCCGGTTCTTATGGTAGCCTCCCTTTTGCCCCGATGGTTCAATATGGGACCCAAGTTCCCGCCTCCATTGAGCCGGGACGATCAGGCGGATGGGATAGGAGCCTTTTTATGTGGCGCATTCTGTTTGGTTTCACCCTGCTTGGTCTGGGTTGTGGGCCCGAAAAGCAAGCAAAGCTACCAAAGCCAACTCCTATTACTCTGGACTTGGGCCAATCGTTCGACAAAGCGACCCGTTCTGCGGAAGACCCTCCTCAGGATGTCCAAAAACCCGCAGATCGGACCTTAACCAAAAAACCCACTTACAAGTTGGTCGAACAGGTCAAGGAGCTGTGGCCCAAGGTTGTATTGACCGACGCTTCTGGAAAAGCCCTACCCATCCGGGCCAAAATCGAAACCTCGCTGGGGGGAATTGTTGTGGAACTACGGCCCGATTGGGCACCCAACCATGTTCGCAACTTTCTGGTTCTAGCCCGATTGGGCTATTACGATGGCCTGCGGATGGACCGGATCATCCAAATGGAAACGGAAAAGTTTCCAGTCGTCAGCTGGATCGAGGGTGGCTGTCCCTTGGGAGAGGGCAAAAACCCTTCAGGAAGCATTGGGTATTGGCTTCGGGATGAAAAAACGCCGGCAAACCTCTCCGGGGAGGGGTTATTGGGGGCCTGTCGGGAAGGGTCCCCCGATTCCGGCGCCACCCGCTTTTTCCTTTCGTTACAGCCCAACCGGGCCGAGGGAGATGATCGCACTTTCTTCGGAAGAGTAGTGGAGGGAATGGAGGTAGTGCGTAAGATAAGTCTCAGGCCGTTGATCATTCTGGAGGATGAACCGCCCGGCAGCCATTCCCCCGAAACCCCTGTGGAGATTCTCCGGGTGGTTGAACTGGGTGTCTTGCCGGAGCAAAAATCCCCCAATCCCTGATTTTGGCCACCCATCCCACAAACGGACGGGGCCTATTGGCCGCGTCGGAGCGCCGGGAGGGGACCCACGCGAAGGAAAGTCTTGAACCTGGTCAGGCCGGAAGGAGCAGCCATAAGGGACCGTACCTTGCGCAGTGGATTATCCTCTTCCGGCGCTGCGCCGCGGTCGATTTTCTAGGCTCTCCATCTTGGAAAGTGCCCAATAGTTTTTGGTTTTTGCATCGTTTTGCGTCTTGGGAGCGATACCTGCTTTGGCGGAGCAACCCGGCAACTATACTGTTATCGCCCGCCGGTATCGCCCGGTCGGCTTTGATGATTTAATCGGGCAGGAGCATATTGCCAGTGCCCTGAAAAATGCCGTGTCTTCGGGTCGAATCGCCCACGCCTATTTGTTTACCGGGGTTCGGGGCGTGGGCAAAACCTCGGTCGCCCGCATTCTTGCCCGGGCCCTCAACTGTGTCAACGGCCCCACCCCGGATCCGTGTGGCAAATGTGAAATATGCCAAGCTATCACCTCGGGAGAAGATGTCGATGTCCTTGAGATCGACGGCGCCTCCAACCGAGGCATCGACCGAATCCGTGAGATTCGATCCAATGTTCAATATCTCCCCAGTCGCGCCAGATTCAAGATATTTATCATCGACGAAGTCCACATGCTGACCGAGGAAGCGTTCAACGCCCTCCTCAAAACTCTGGAGGAGCCTCCTCCCCATGTGAAGTTTTTTTTCGCCACCACCGATCCCCAAGATATTCCGATCACCATCCTCAGCCGTTGCCAACGATTCAACCTTGCCGGTATCCCCCAAGACAAGATCCTCGAACACTTAAAGCTCATCGTCAAAAAAGAAAAAATGAAGGCGGACGAGGACGCCCTGCGCCTCATCGCCCGCCGGGCGGCAGGTTCCATGCGAGACGCCCAGTCGCTGCTGGATCAGCTCCTCGCTTTTTCCGATGGGGACCTTACCACCGAGGCGGTGCGCCAGCTTTTGGGCTCGGCAGACGATGAACGGATGGGGCAAATCGCCGCCGCCGTCTTGGCCGACAATATTCCCGAACTGCTGGGGCTGGTAGAAAAGTGCGTTTCCGAAGGGTTGCCTTTGGTCGAGCTTTTGGATCAGCTCATCGCCTATTGGCGTGACCTCATGGCGATTCATTTGATGGGGGAACAGGCCCCCGGCTTGACTGTCGGCCCTTCCCTTAAAAGCAAAATCCTCCAACAAGTCAAAGGCCTCACCCTAGAGCAGGTTACCGCTGGAATGGACTTGTTGGCGGCGAACCGCCAGAAGATGAAGTTTTCGCCTTTGCCTCGTTCCTTGGTGGAGGTGGCGCTGGTCCGCTTGGCTAGGCTTAAGGAGTTGATTCCCCTAAGCCAGCTGGCCCAAGCGGTCGGTCAGGGCACCTTGCGGCTTGGTTCCGGAAGTGCCCCTCAAGCTGCCCCACCTCCCACCCGCCCAACCCCCGCAATGAGCTATACGGCCACGGGTCCCGTAAAAAAAAACGACTTGAAAACACCTGAATCCCCTTCCTCGGAGGTACCTCAAGGGGTCATTGTCCCTTCGCCACCCCGGATGCTGTTGGCGTTGGATCGGGATTCATTGGTTTCCGTTTGGGCGGAAACGCTTTCCAAGGTGGGTGGCCTCCATGAGCGCGAATTGCGGCGGGGCACACCCAAATTGCTAGGCGAACGGGCCATTGTTTTAAGTTTTGGCCTAAGTCAGGAAAACTCATGGTCCTACTGCAATGAAGGCCCGCGCATCAAAAGGGTGGAAGAGGCGCTTTTCGCGGTGACGGGCGAGGTCTGTTCCATTCGCTTTGAGCAGATTGGATCCGTTTCTCCTGAATTGGTGGTTCCAAAATCCGCTCCCGCGGTGGACCGACAGCAAATCATCTCGGCCAAGGCGGCAATGGCCCGCGCCGAAGCAAACCCTGTTGTCAAGCG
>SIAL01000182.1 GCA_009691815.1 Gemmataceae bacterium
TACAAAGACCTTTTGGTACAGGTCAACGAAACGACCACGGGCAGCCTTTTGTTTGGGGTCGGGGTTAACTCCGACTTGGGTCTTACCGGCAGCTTGGTACTCACCGAGCGAAACTTTGACATTACCCGGTTGCCTACGAGCCTTGACGACCTGATTTCTGGTAGCGCTTTTCGTGGTGCCGGGCAGGAATTCAAAGCCGAGGCGGTTCCTGGAACCCAGCTTCAACGGTACTCCATGAGTTGGCGCGAACCGCATCTCTTTGACAGCCAAATAAGTTTGGGTACCCAAGCCTACTATTATTCCAGAGCTTTTAACGAATATACCGAAGGACGCACCGGGGGCAGGGTTAGTTTGGGCCGCAAAATCAACGACTATTGGTACGGCAATGTTTCCGCCCGGGCCGAAAATGTCGGGGTTTACAATGTCGCCCCTTGGGAACCAGAGGATTACACCTCGGTGGTTGGCAATAACTTTCTCTTGGGACTTAGGGCCAATGTGACACGGGACAGTCGTGACTCGCCCATGCGTCCCACCGAGGGATCGGTTATCGATTTTTCCTTTGAGCAACTCTTTGGTTCCTACTCGGCACCCCTGTTCAGCGCGGAATACAACCAATATTGGACAACCTTTCAACGGGCGGACAGTTCCGGTCGCCATGTCGTGGCCCTTAGGAGCCAGTTTTCTTGGGCAGGGGATAACACACCCGTCTATGAGAAGTATTTTGCCGGTGGTTTTCGAAGTATGCGCGGTTTCCAATTCCGAGGCGTGGGACCAAGTCAGAACGGGTATATGACTGGTGGCGATTTCATGTGGATCAACAGCGTGGAATACCAACTTCCGATCAAAGCCAATGACCAGATCTACCTGGTCGGTTTCTGTGATACCGGTACGGTGGAACAATCCATCACCCAGCTTACCGATTACCGGGTTTCCTTGGGTGTTGGCGTGAGGCTTATTGTCCCCATGATGGGTCAGGTTCCTATCGCTTTGGACTTTGGCTTCCCCGTGAACAAGGCACCCGGCGACAAAGAGCAGATGTTTAATTTTTGGGTTGGCTTCTTTCGGTAAGAACCATCTGCCCAGACCGAAAAACACCCATGACCTTGTCGTTGGACTTGACTTGGTGGTCGTTGATAGCGGATTTTAAGAGGTGTGATCAGGGGTTCCTATGGCCAACTCAACTCTCAAATGGGCAAGGCAGTTTTAGGGTTTCATGACCAACAATTTGCCAAACTTTGTAGCATCCACCCCCGCTCTGCCCACCAGGCCGGCTTGGGCCGGTCCGTTATTTCTGTTGGGTTTGGGCGCTTTGGTTTGGGTCCTCTTTCAGTATGGATCTTCCGAAGACCGCCGAACCAGACGGTTTCAGCGTGACCTCGACATGGCTCGACACCTTTTATTTTCGGCGCCAGAAAACCACGCCGACGAGGTCGTCCACCGCGCCCGCCAAGTTTTAAACGAAATGGAACCGGCCCACCCTCTGGCAGGGGAAGCTTGGTTTCTTTCCGGCGTGGCACTTTTGGAACAGGTAAAAAGAGCCTCCCCAAACCTAAAGCCCGGTCTCCTTGCCGAAGCCATCACTTCCTTGGAGCGAAGCCAAGAGCTTGGCGTTCGTGAGGAAGATAAACCCGGCCTGACTTGGCAATTGGCAAGGGCTCAATGGACCCAAGGAAAGGATCCTCGACCGACCCTTGTCCTTTTGGAAAAAGCCGCACCGGGTGCCGAAGATGTCGCCATGGCTTGGCAACTTATCGAAGAGGGATACCTCAAACTCAACCCACCCGATTTGACCGGGGCACTTCGCGCTAACGAACAGATACGATCCACCCCCTTGATCGCCGAGGAGCGCCGCGCCCAAGCCCAGCTCAATGGCGGTGAAATCCTCATGAAACTCAACCAAATGGAGGAGGCTCGCCGGACCTTGGAAAAGGTCAGTTTTCGCGCCTCCCCAGCCTCGTTTCAAAAAGCAAAGTTGTCGTTGGCAAAAGGTTATCAAGATGAGGCTCGTTGGGGGGAGGCCGCCACCCAATGGCACCGCTATTTAACAGAGGCTAAACCGCCCACCCATGAGGCGGCGGTGGGCTACCTTATGTTGGGACAATGTCAGGCAAAATTGGAGCAATTTGGGGACGCCGCAAAATCGTGGCAAGAAGCAAGGAAAATGGACAAAAGCGAGGCAAGCCTAGCCGCCTCCGCCTATTGGGCCGAGTTGCGTTCCATGGATGCGGGTTCCGACCCAACGGCCTCCGCCGAGGCGGCCGCCGCCTTTGAAGATCTTTTGGCTCAAACGGGGCCAAACCTCGTTTGGAACAATCAGTGGCTCAACGCGAAATCCCTTTCGCTTTTAATGGAAAGAACCCTTTCAAACTTTCGTGGGGCGGGGCAAATCGATTTGGCGATCCAGTTGGCGGCGACCCTTGATCGCGTGGCACCGCCGGGAACCGCCCTTCAATACAAAGCCGAGCTTTTGGCGGAGAAAGCCAGGCTGGTAAATTCCCAAGTCACAGCCACGGATCCGGCCAGCCAAAAAGCCAAGAATTTGGCTGTTGCCTCCCTTTTGAGGGAGTCGGCCCTTGCCCTAGAATTGTCCGCCGTGCAAATCACAGATCCCAACCAAAAAAGTGACCAGCTTTGGAAGGCGGTTGGTCGATCGCGCGAAGCCAAAGACAATCTCCTTGCGGAAAGACTCCTTCAAGCGTTTTTGACCTTAATGCCCAGAGGCGAAAAAACGGGAGAAGCCTGGTATCTCTTGGGCGAATGCCAACGAGAGCTAAACAAAACCGCCCTTGCTTCCACATCCTATGGCAATTCCACCCAATTTATGACCCCCTTTCAATACCGTTCCAGGCTCCGTTTGGCCCAAGAGCTTATGGCCAAAAAAGAAGGCGACAAAGCGGTCGAAACCTTGGAACAGAACCTCCAACTTTTGCGTTTTGACCCAGATCTGGAAGCCCAGCGCGATTCCCTTTATGTTTTGGGCGGACTGTTTGCCGAACAGGGCAAATGGCACATGGCGGCACGCCGTTTGGAAGAAGCCATTGAACGCTTTCCGAACAACTCAGGCTCCATTCGGGCAAGGCTTCAATTGGCGGAAGGATACCGCCACATCGCCGAGGATCAGAACGCCAATTTCATGCTAGGAGAACGGGTGACGGCCGATACCCGTGCCCATTTCCAGAAGGAATACCGTCGTTGGTTGGAAAAGGCCCTTGAGACCTACCTCGAGGTGGAGAAACTGGGCCAAACCCCGGAAGGGCTATCTCAGCTAACCGCTCAAGATCAGTTGGCAACCCCGTTTGCCATTGCCGATTGTCGATTCAACTTGGGCAAATATGCCGATGCGCTGGCGGGGTATACCCAACTTGCCAAACGAAATGCCGGGACCCGGGAAGGGCTCCATGCCATGGGCGGTGTCGTTCGGTGTCATTCGGCCCTTTCTCAATTTGATCAGGTAAAGTCCGGATTAGAGGAATTGACCCTCGCCATTCGGAGTGTCGATGAACCCACCCGCAAAGAATGGGAGGGGTGGATCCGCCTTGCCAGCCGCCCGATTCCCGCCACCGCGGCCAACCGGAACAGGTAATCCGTTCGGTCCTCTTCGGCTGTTTTCGTGAACCATGCTCCTGCTTAATTGTTGTGCCCCAACGCCAAAAATGAGGCAGACGAGGGTTAACTGCCTCTTAACGAGGCCTGCCATTATTTTTGTAACCTAATGTTAGATTAAGACTTGTGTCAAATCTAATGACAACACGCCGGATGATTGGCATGATGTTTGCACAGAGGCGGTTGCTTCAATTGATTCACCTCTCTCGAAAGGATCAGCACCATGGATTGGCTGTTTCGTTTTCCGGGCCGTCACATTTTGGCAGGCTTGGTTTTGGCTTTTGGACTGAGCATAGGCGCTCAGGCGGTGGACCCTCCGGCCCCACCCAAGCCAACTTTGGATTCGCTTGCCAAGGAATTGGCTGACCTCAAAAACACTCACGATGTGGCTAACACAAAACATTCTGATAACTCAACCTTGGCACACAACAAAGGCGACAGCGCCTGGATGCTGACCTCCGCCGCCATGGTTAACATCATGTTACCGGGCTTGGCTCTGTTTTACGGGGGTATGGTTCGCCGGAAAAATGTCCTCGCCACCATGATGCAAAGTATGGCGGCTCTTTCCGTCGTCGGCATGTTTTGGGTGGCGTTTGGCTATGGCATGGCATTTGGCCCTTCCGTTTCATGGATTTCCATACCCGGTTTCGAAGGGGGAGTGGTCGGTTGGAGCTGGGATCTGTTCTTCCTTCAAGGAATCAAGTCAGACCAACCCCTCCCAGCGTCCAACATTTCTATTTATGCCCACATGATTTTCCAGGGTATGTTTGCCATCATCACCCCGGCCCTCATTTCTGGCGCCCTTGCCGAACGGATCCGTTTCTGGCCTTTCTGCCTGTTCTGTATCCTCTGGGTGACCCTCGTCTATTGTCCCCTCGCACACATGGTTTGGGCTTTTGACTGGTTCTACGCCATCCCTGTAGACCTCGACAAAGGATTGGGTGGTTCCGCTATTGGAATTTTGGGAAAGCTGGGGGCCCTTGACTTTGCCGGAGGAACCGTGGTTCATATTGCCGCTGGCGCCGCCGCTTTGGCCTGTATCCTCGTCCTTCGCCCTCGCCAGGGCTATCCTCAACAACCCATTCACCCCAACAGCATGGTGCTGACCTTGGTGGGTGCGGGACTCCTTTGGTTTGGATGGTTCGGCTTCAACGGTGGATCCGCAACCGCATCAGGAACCTTGGCCACCTCCGCCTTTGTGGCGACTCAAGTTGCCGCCGCTGCCGCCGGTCTCTCTTGGATCGTTACCGAGTGGTTACTCCGGGGCAAACCCACCGCCCTTGGACTCGCGTCGGGAATTGTGGCAGGTTTGGTTGCCGTCACTCCGGCTTCCGGTTTTGTCAATGTTGGTGGTGCGGCATCTATCGGCATTTTGGCTGGAGTTGTTTGTTACTATGCCGTCTCCCTTAAATCGGTCTTCGGTTATGACGATAGCCTAGATGCCTTTGGTATTCACGGGATAGGCGGATTCCTAGGGGCCGTTTTGACCGGGGTCTTCTGTTTCACCTCGGTAAACAGCTTGGGTGCGGATGGCTTTTTCGCGGTCAAATTCCGCAGCGATCGCATCACCACGGTTTTGGCCGAGATTGGCCCCGCGGTTACCGGAGCCTCGGACATCGATAAGGTTGCCTCCCTGGACAAGCTCATCCTAACAAGGCAAGCGACTGTGGACGCCGCCTCTGCCAAATTGGATGAAGCCAAAGGTAAATTGGACGAGGAAGCCAAAAAGGACAAACCCCAAGCCCTTGATGGCCTGAAAAAAACCCGTGAAATGGCTTTCATGGCCAAATATGAAGCGGACGGTAAATTGGGCTTGGTCACGGAACTGAAAGCCTTGCTTGAAGCAAGAATCAAGTTCGTCAAGGATGAGAAAACTCCTCTGACCCAATTGGTGATTCAAACCAAGGCGGCACTTTTCTCTTTGGTTTTTGCTTTTGTGATTAGTTTTGGTTTGGCACATGTTGTTCAGGCAATTACCCTGGGCAATTTCACCACCGATAAGGAATCCGAAGTGGTCGGTCTTGATGAGACCGAACATGGCGAAACTGGTTTCGATTTTGGTCCAAGCCTAAATACCGTGGTGGGAGCGAGCCAGGCGACACCCAAGGCCGCCAATTTCCCGCCCAATCGCAAACCCAAGCACTTCACCCTCACGGTGAAGGGGCCCGATGAAAAGGCCCTTCATGAAACCTGGTCAAAACTCTGTCAGGGCAATTCCGATTCCAACCCGGACATGAAAAAAGTGTATCCCTTTATCACCACCCTTACCGGAAACAGCTTCCGGTTCCGGGACGGGGATCCCAACCAAATGAAGGACTCCCTAGAGCGAGCCCTCAAAACCGACCTCAACGGTTCCCTTACCAAGGTCTTTATTGAGGCTTAATCAGTAAATGCGTTTGCAAAGAGCGGGGGACCCTCTCCCGCCCTTCCCTCTACGGTTTTCCCGGGTTCTCTATTGGCCCCGGGACTTCCCTACAATTTCTGTTCCCCTTCTCCAATCACATGACCAAAGGATCAAACCCATGAAACTCATTACGGCAATCATCCGCCCTGAAAGACTTGAGGCGGTTCAGCAAGCTCTTACCGCGATTGATGTGTATCTCATGACCGTTACCGATGTGCGCGGTTGTGGCAAACAAAAAGGACACACGGAGTTTTACCGAAACACCGAAATCCAAGTGCGACTTTTACCCAAGCTCAAAATTGAGATTGCGGTCAACGAACCCTTTGTGGAACCGACCGTCGAAGCCATCGTCCACGCCGCCCGTACCGAACCCACCGGGAAAATTGGGGACGGCAAGATTTTCATTCAGCCCTTGGACGATTGCATTCGCATTCGCACAGGCGAACGGGGGTCCATTGGCATCGGCCCCTGATGCCATTGGGTGAGAACACCAAAGGATAGGAACCTGGCCGGGCCTTGGGGAAATGCGTTTCTCCAAGGCCCGGTTCTTTTCTAGGAACCGGACTTCTCCTAAAAAAAGTTTATCTGTTTTTCCCTATCACGAAGCATCCCCTTAATGATTCTCTGGACCATATACCTGATGCCCTTGGCCTTTTACCTGATCAGCATGGGCCAGCAATACCAACTCGGGCGCCCCAAACTTTATTCCGGACAACACGACTTGATTCGCCTCTTTTCGGGCCTTTCCGGTTTGGTGATCATCGGCGGACCCCGCCTACTTGCCCATCTTCATCGAAAATGGACCATTTGGGGGTTGGTCGAGGGGCCAATGGACCCTTGGTATTTGGATCCCAGATTTTGGGGCTTCCTCATGCTGGCCTATTTGCTTCTTGTCGTCGGGGTGTTTGGATGCTTGTGGAAAACGAGGGCGAATTTGTTCCTGATTTGTCCCGCCGATGAATCCATGGTAAGGGAAGCCGTTGGGAAAACCTCCGTCCGGGAACCTTTCTTACTCTTTGAGGACACACCCCTAAGCTGTGTCCAACTCCATTGGACCACTGGTCTCGGTCCCAAACGGGAATGGGCCGAAAAAGAAATTCAAACCGCCCTCTT
>SIAL01000183.1 GCA_009691815.1 Gemmataceae bacterium
AGCCCGGCTTCGCCAGACGGTCGGCAAAGCGTTTGTTTCAGGAGTTGTTTTCTACGACGGTGAGGAGACCCTTTCCTTTGGGGATCGACTTTTTGCCGTACCTTTCAGGCGGTTGTGGGAGGCCCGGTAACCCACCCGGCAACGCCAAACGGCCTCCCCTAAGGGAAGCCGTTTGCTGGTTAACAAATTCCTAAAGCCCGCGTTAGGTTTTTGCGGACCCATCGATGTTTAGGGGTTTATACCCGCCAATCGCCAGGAAGTAGATCAGTAAACCCAAGTATAACAGGGCCATCCCGGCAGGAATGAATGAGTCGGCTTTGAGGGTCTCGCGGTCGCCTGTGATAGAGGCTGCATGGACCGTTTTCTCGTCGGAAGTTCTAGCCTCCTCTTTCTTTTCGTTGATCGCGCCCAACTTTTTGGCGTCGATTCCTTTGACTCCATCAAAGAAGAGGAAGCTAGAGGAATCCTTATTCTGGTATTCCTTGTAGATTTTGGGGGTCTTGTTGAGGGACTCGGCGGCGAAGCGATCCTTGGCATAGCCTAGGCCCGGGCCGCCAATCAGCCCCGCCGACATCATGCCGATGCCGCCCATTATGGACATGGCGATGGCACCGGTTCGGGGAAACCGATCCGAGGCGACGGCCAGCATGGTCGGCCAGAAAAAGGTCTTGCCTACGGCATAAACCGAAAGGGCCAAAAGGGCACCCGTGAAACTGGTGATGCCGCTCACTAGGTTGAGCCCGACGCACGCAAGGATGGCGCACACAAGCAAAAGGGCAACGGGGGTAAAGCCCAGCTTGGTCTCGATAAAGTGGGCGCAGAAACGCAGGGCAAACATGGTCGCCGAGGTGATCACGAACAGAATTTTCCCCTGTTCGCTGGTGAGGATGTTGCCAGTGATGTTCTGAATCCAGTTATCGGTGCCCAGTTCCACCGCGCCCACCATGGCGTGAATAAGGAACAGTACGGTGAGGAGGACCGCGCCCATGGAAAACTTGCTGAGGCCGCTAAAGGCAAACCAAGCGCCAATACCAACCGCCATCGCGATGTATTCCCAATTGTTGCCGGTAAAGAAATCGTTGCCGGTGAGGGAAAAGAGAAGGCGACCGAGATCCGCCTTGACATAAAGCCAAAGGAAAAAGCCGATGACGGCGGCGCCAAGCATACCGACATCCTTGAACATTTCGCTCAGTTCAAGACCCTTTTCGGAGGCTTCGGAGCGAGGGAATTTTTGTCCAAGGAACATGATGCCGTAAAGAACAGTCGGGATTAGGAAAAGCCCAAGCTGGATCTTCCAGTCTACCTTGAATTGGTCGTCAAGAATCCAACCCATGGCACCACCAATGATGAGGCCCGCTGGCCAAGAGGCGTGGAGGATGTTGAGGTAGTGGGTGCGGTTTTTGGGGAAAAGTGTGGCGACAAGGGGATTGGCAACAGCCTCTAGGGTTCCGTTGGCAATCGCAAAAAGGAAGGTGCCGATGAAAAGATAGTTGAACACTTCATTTTTGGGCATTCCCTCATCCGCAAAGAAGGTGACAACCGCTGAGCTTACATGAAGGAGGAATGCGGCAACGACAAGCTTGCCGTAACCAATTTTGTCCACGATCAGGCCACCGAAGATGATGCCGAAGCAAAACCCGGTCATGCCTGCTCCACCAATTTTGCCCAGTTCCTCGTTGGTGAAACCGTATTGGGTTCCCCAGTTATCGAGGATGCCGCCCCGAATACCGAAACCGATACCGGCCGCAAGGATAGCGAAAAAGCCTGCCCAGAGAAGCCGCATCGCATTGGGAGCAATGGCTTCTCCGGTTGGGGAAGGTGAGGACATATTGGTGGACCCTTCGACGAGAGGTGTGAGGGATGGAAGAAGTTTCTGCATGGGCACGAACATGCCCCAGCGGAAATCCGGTGATTGTCAATCTAGGCAATTCCCTAGGTCGGTGTCCAGATGATAATCAACTCCAAGACGGGTAAAAGTCGGAAAAAAGGAAGGCGTTGTCAATCTTTTGGGGCGAATTCACGATTCACCCCCGCCATTCGAGGGAGTTTGTGTCCCGTTTGCCCCAAAGGTTTGGGGCTTTGCTAGGGAAACAGGAATTGCGGTTTGCTGTTGCTTCTTATTGGGTATTTAAGTGAAACTTGGTGGCAAGGGAGTCCACCAAATGAACCGAAGTAAACGGCTCTGGGCCAGTCTTGTTGTTTCCGTTTTATCCGCCGCCGTTTCGGGCCAAGAAGCATTCGAGGACAAACCAAAGATCCTACCCCCCTTCCCCCCCAGTGCTTTGGGCAAGGATTCCCTCGACGGCTATATCCGCGGCCTTCAGGCATCCAAGCGAAGTGGGATCATCGAATCCCTCAAACAATTGGAAATCGCCCTGATCGCCGACCCAGATAGCCTTGCCGTTAAGCAGGCCTTGGTGCCTATCTATCTCACACTGGAAAGGCGAGACGACGCGCGCAAACTGGGGCTGGAAGTGCTGGCCAAAAAACCAGCCGAGTTTGAGCTGGCGCTTATAACAGGTCGCATTTGTCGCCAAATGAAACGACACGAGGAGGCCGCACAGGTCCTTGAAATGGCCCGTAAGCAAAGTGCCCTGCGCGAGCTTCCCGCTCTTCGGGTTCAAATCCTGATTGAATTGGCCGCCGCCAGCGAATCGACCCAAAGTTGGGCCAAAGGGCGCTCCGCCCTTGCCGAGGTCACCACCCTATTGGACGAACCCGGCAGCCTCACCGATGGCCCGTACACCCCCGAGCAGATCGTTTTGCAAAGCGCGGAGGTTCACGAAAGACTTGGCAAGATGGCCATGAAGTTGAAACAGCCCGGCCCGGCCATGGACGAGTTTCTAAAATCCGGAAAGCTCGACCCGGGGCGTATGTCTCGCCTTGCCCTGCATTTGGCCGAGATCATGGAGGAAAAGGGTAAACCCCAAGAAGCCTTGGTTCGTGTGGGAGAGTTTCTTGCCGATAATCCGCCAAGCATAGAGGGTTATGAGCTCAAGGTAAAGCTTCTGGAAACCCTTGGGCGAGGCGGAGAGGTCCTCCCCTTTTTGAAGGGTGCGGTTGCGGCAAGCCGGTTCAATGGCCCGCTGGCTCTTTTGTACGCTCGAAATTTGGTGGCCGCCAAGGACACCAAATTGGCGGAAGATATCCTTCTTAAAGAGCTGTTGCGCAATCAAGGCCCGGCGGCGGCCAAGGAGCTCTTAAAAATATGGGGCAATCAAGAGGATCTGGGCTATGGAAAACTGCTAGACCTTTTGGAGCAGGGCTTTCTTGGAACAAACTTCTCACGGGACACCGCCACCCTTGACGCCGCGCTCAAGCCCGCGGACCCCATACTTACCCGGGCCTTGACCTCCGCCCTTCAGGCCGATTCCAAAGCAATCCGGGAGGTCAATGCCCTTGCTAGGGAGAGGTTGGGGACCGCATCGGCGCCCTCCAGCGCGGTTCGCTTTTACTTGCTCATGCTAGCCGCCAAACGGATCGACTATCCGGTCGTCGAGGCCCTTTGTGAATCGCTTTGCGTCAAGGGTCCGTTGCCGGAGGCGACCGGTGCCCAGGTGGTGGGGCTTTGGATCATCGCCCTGTTTGGCCAAAACAAGGATGCGAAAGCCGTTGAGGTTGCCAAGAAAATGATCCCCGGGATCGAGCCCGGGTTACGCCCCAAGGTTCGGTTAGTAGCGGCAAGGGCCATGGGTCGATCCGGAGATGTCACGGGGGCTTTGGGCGAGGTGAAAAAGGCACTGGCCGAGGCGGGCGTGGGGGAACGATTTGTTTGCCAAGTGGGCCGAATCGAGGTTCTCTTTGAGGCCGACCGGATGGAACAGGTAGTCAGCGAAGGCAAGAGCTTATTGGAGACTTTGACGCTTCCGGGCGATCGCAAAATAATAAAAAAACAGATGGCCGAGGCCCTGATTCAATTGGGCAAAAACGATGAGGTCAAAGCGATTTATCAGGAGCTTTTGCGAGAAGACCCTAACGATCCCTCCTTGGCCAACTCGATGGGCTATTTTCTGGTGGATTTGGGAATAGACCTATCTGAGGGCGAACGCCTGATTCGAAAGGCCTTGGAACTGGATCGAACCGCCCGGGGCGAGGACACGCCAGAAAACGCATCTTTTGTGGACAGCCTAGGGTGGGTGCATTTTCGCCAAGGGCGCAAAGAAGAGGCGGCAAAGGCCCTTCGTCGGGCGATCGATTTGCCCGGTGGAGAGTATTCCGCGGAGATCTGGCATCACCTTGGCGATGTGGAAAGTGCCCTTGGTCGAGGAGATGAGGCACGGAGGTGCTGGCAAAAGGCTCTCAAACTATACGATAAGGGAGTAAAGCCCGAGCGGAAATCCCGCCCGGAGGAAGTGTTGCGCAAACTGACTCAGGCCGCCGGAGATTCCGACTCCTGATTTTCCGCCATCACTTTCCTGACCTAACAGGCTACAAACCAAGGAGCAACCATGGCGGGGCATTCTCACTGGTCCAACATTCAACACAAAAAGGGGATAGCCGACTCCAAACGCGGCAAAGTTTGGAGCAAGCTGTCAAGACACATCATGATCGCCGCCCGAAACGGTGGGGGCGATCTGGCGATGAACCTTCGGCTCCGCTATGCGATCGATGCGGCCAGAGCCATCTCCATGCCAAAGGAAAACATCGAACGGGCCATCAAAAAGGGTTGCGGCGAGCTGGATGGTGTCCACTATGAAGAGATCTGCTACGAGGGATTTGCCCAAGGGGGATCCGCCATCCTTGTTGAAGTGCTTACCGACAACCGAAACCGCTCCAACGGAGAGATTCGAAAGATTTTTGAAAAGGGCGGGGGCCATGTCGGGTCGGTGGGTTGCGCCGCTCACCTGCTTGACCGCAAGGGAGTCATCATTGTCCTTGCCGCCCTTGCCGAAGAGGATGCCATGATGGCCCTCGCGCTAGAGGCCGGGGCCGATGACATGAATAAAGTGGAAGATCATTACGAGATCCTCACCGATCCCGCGGTGTTTCACCAGGTACTCGACGCCATCCACAACGCCAAGCTCTCCACAGTCAAGGCGGAACTGATGCGAATTCCCCGCGAGCCGGTCGAGTTGAATGTCGAGAACGGAACCAAGGTCGCCAAACTCCTCGAGGCCCTTGAGGACCACGATGATGTGCAACATGTTTACAGCACGGCGCACATTTCCGAAGAATCTATGGCTGCATTGCACAAGGGTTAAATTACCTCATGATGTCAAGAAACTACCTCTTTCCAAGAGTTGTCGAACTAAACCACCAAGTGGGCCGGCGCATTGGTGTCAATGTTTACCTTGTCGATGGAGGTACCCAATGGGTCTTGATCGACATTGGTTTTGAAGAAACGGTTCCGGAAATCGTGGATCTGATTCGGTCGATGGATTACAGCCTCAACACCTGTCGGGGCATCATCGCCACCCATGCCGACGCTGACCATGTTCAAGGTTTGGCCAAGGCCAAGGAGATGCTAAAGACCAAGATCTTGGCGCACAAGGCGTCGGTGGAGCCGCTGGAAACGGGTGATGAGATCACCACCTACGCGACCATCAAGGCCCAGGGCATCCAGATGACCATGCGGCCTGTAAAGATCGACGAACTGATTGCGGAAGGAGACGAAATCCGGGTGGGGGATCTTTCGCTAAAAGCATGGCACACGCCAGGCCACACGCCGGGACAACTCGCCTTTAAGATGGCAAATCTCCTATTTGTTGGTGATAACATCTACAAAGACTCGTGTGTCGGCGTCATCGACGCCCACCATGGCTCGGACATCAACGCGTTTGTAAAGTCTCTGGAACGAATCTTGGCGGACGATGCCGAGTTTCTTCTGCCCAGTCATGGGCCTGTTTTTCGCCGGGACAACCGGATCCTACGAAAGGCGATTGAGCGCCTCCGCGGGTATCTAAAGCTTGCCGACTTTGGTACATGTGCTACCGAATGGAATCTCGCCGAGGAATGGGATCTGGCCATTCGAAAAGGCAAACCCCCCGCCTAGGGTGGCCTACCATATAACACTGTAATTGAAGCCGGATTCCCCTTTCCACAGATCAAAAGAAGTCCTCGGTGGTCGGAACCTTCTTTCCGGTAGGATGAAGTATCGTTCTGTCTGGAGGATAGTGATGGTGAAACGCACGAAAATCGCCATAACTCTTGACGAGGAAATGCTTGTCAAGGTGGATTCTTTGGTAAGTAAAAAAGTATTTATCAATCGCAGTCGGGCTATCCAAGAGGCGGTTCAAGAAATGTTGGAACGGCTTGAAAGGGGACGCTTGGCCAAAGAGTGTCTGAACCTTGACCCCACACAGGAAAAAGCTCTGGCGGAAGAGGGGCTCTTCGAGGAGTTAGCGACATGGCCAAAATAGTGTGAGGTGAGATTCGCTGGGCCGATTTAAACCCCACCTTTGGGTCGGGACCAATCCGGGCAACGGCCCGTTATCATCCTTAGCCACGATATTTTCAATGAAAGGTCCGGAACCGTCATTTCCCTCGCGGAGTAATACCACCGTCATGGGCTTTTTAAAGTATTAGGCACACTCCGTGTGCCTTTCTTGTCAATTCCTTATCCCTCCCCGTTCCCGCCAACCGGGATTGAAATACAACGGCACAAGGAGTGTGCCTAATACTTTCGATCCCCGGCCAGATGTACGGCCTTTTTGCAAGGGCGGACATTGGGAAGAACACGACGATCCAACGGAAACCCTCTGTGCCGGAAGCATAGGTATTTTACGGGCCGAAAGCGTGAGCGACGGACAAATAGGGAACAGGCAATTGCCTGGCCAAAGCCCGCCGATTCTTATTTGCCCGGGGGTGGTATTGGATCCGAATTAGAATCAGTGGGCCCCCGCCCACCGTTCGCCTTGTTGTTGGTCTAGTGGGGCCTTTCATTGGAAAAAGACCAAGCAACCCACAGTGGATGGTTTGGTATTTGACCTAGGAGCAATAAGGGGGTCTATTGTTTCTATTGCGGTTAGGGAAACGGGAGGTACCCGTTCCCCTTGGGCGAACCTCTTTACTACCGGGGGGAGTGATCCTTCCTCCAAGCACGCCCCATAGCATCCGCCGCCATGATCGCATCGGCCACCATGTCGGGTC
>SIAL01000184.1 GCA_009691815.1 Gemmataceae bacterium
GAAAGCAAAAAGAGGGCATTGGATGAATACTTCATGCGGCCAAGAATGAAGTATTCCGAAATGTTTGAAAATTTTAGGTCATCAAGGACTTCCGTTCTTTGGGATGGTCAGTTTCTATTTTGCCACGGCAAGCATCAAAATGTCCCCAAAAGGGAGCTAAGATGTGGTAATAATGACCTTCCAACCGATTTTTCTTGGTGAACTTCGACAACCGTTCCAACAAGTTCAGGTTTGGTGAATACGGCGGCAGAAACAGGAGTTCCCTATTCAAACTTTGGGGCATGGCGTCAGGGAAAGAATCGGCCAATGAAAAACGGGGAAGACCGTAAAAGGAGAGGGTGGAATGAGCGAAAAATCTAACCTGACCCCTTTTGTCTGTCGCTGACGCTTCCGGCTCGTAAAGAACCGGAAATGAACTCGAATAGTTGAAAAGTCAAAAGACAATTTGACCACGGGAAACAGGTACATTCCCCCTGGAGGTCTAATTGGTTCCACTCAACTAGAAAACAATGAGAGATCAACCTAGGCGCACATTGGCTGGTCCCAAAAGTTCAGCCAGTTTTACTTCGGAAACTTTTTCCGGGGCCACCTGCCATCTTTTTGCCAATCGAACGACGACCTTTTTCTCCATGCGATCTTGGATGTCCAGAAACACCGGTAATGGCCCCGGTGCTTCCCGCAGGATGAGGGCTAGGCGGTCAATATCCGACGCGTTGTTTCTGGTTAAATCGAGGCGGAGGAAAAGCCCCTTGGCCAATTCTCGGCGGGCGTGCAGAGCATCGACAATTTTACGGATCATAAAGGCGGGCTGATCCCGATTGCGTTCGAGGTCCCCAGTAGCAAACCAAAGTTCGTCTTCTTTGGGTTCCTTCTTGATTCTGGCCAGATCATCGGGCCAAATCACACAGTCAATCGTCCCGGACATATCCTCAAGTCGGAATCGAAGGAAACGGCTGTTGCCATTTCTGGCTTTTTTGGTGTTGCTGGCCTTAACCATGGTGACAATTCCCCCAATGGTTGCCGATTCTTGGGGCGGTTTCTGGATCAACATGGCAATCGTTGTACTGGTAAAGTTATTCAGGTCCTTCTCGTAAAGGGAGAGTGGATTGCTGGTGATGTAAAAGTCCAAAACTTCTTTTTCATTTTTCAGTTTGACCGTATCCGGCCATGGATTCACGGTGGGGAGAGGTTCGGTGGCGGCCTTTGTTTCGGTATCGTCCGAGTCAAATAGACCCCTTTGGCCCGCCTTTTGGTCTTTAAACTTGAGTTGTGCCGCTTGAACCGCTCTTGGAAGGGCGGCAAAAAACTGGGCACGGTGGCCTTGAAAGCAGTCCATAGCCCCTGCGTAGACCATTTTTTCGAGGGCGGATTTGGGAACAAGCCTTCCATCTATGCGTTCACAAAGATCAAAGAGGTCTTTGAAATTTCCCCCTTCTTGGCGGGCCCTTGCGATTTCTAGGGCGGCTTGTCGGCCCACGCCTTTGATTGCCAACAAACCAAAGATAATCTTGCCTTTGTGGACAATAAAATCCGCTTGACTTAAGTTCACCGAGGGGGGGATGACCTCGACCCCAAGTCGTCTGGAATCCGCTATGTGATCGACCAGGATATCGCGCTTATTGGCGTCGTCGATCTCGCTGGTTAAAAGAGCCGCCATGAATTCGGGGAGGTAATGCGCCTTTAGCCATGCGGTTTGGTAACCAATCTGGGCATAGGCGGCGGAGTGGCTTTTGTTGAATCCATAGCCACCAAAGACGACGATGAGTTGGAAAATTTCTTCGGCAACTTCCCGAGCGAGGCCCCTTTCGATTCCACCTTGAATGAATTCACCCTTGCGTTGGTCGATGATGTCGTGTTTTTTTTTGCTGATTGCTTTAATGCAGGCATAGGCGCTGGAAAGCTCGATTCCGCCCAACCGGTTAAGGATGCGCATGATTTGTTCTTGATATACCATGACTCCATGGGTTTCGCTTAAAATTTCCTCCATGAAAGGGTGGGCATAGTGGGGTTTTTCGGTTCCATGCTTTCTATTGACGAAGGAATCTACCATACCGCCCTCAAGGGGGCCTGGTCGATAGAGGGCCATAATGGCGATGATGTCGCGAATGTTATCGGGTTTGAGGCGTTTAAGGAGTTCGCGAATGCCATCGCTTTCTAGTTGGAAAACGCCTTTGGCATCTCCCCTTTGCAAAAGGGCAAAGGTCAAGCTGTCATCGAGAGGAATTTTTTTGAGATCAATTTCGATGCCACGGTTTTCACGAATGATGCGGACGGCGTTGTCAAGAACCGTAAGGGTGCGCAAGCCCAAAAAGTCCATCTTGAGAAGGCCGACCTTTTCAAGATCCTCCATGGTCCACTGGGTGGTGGTGATGGGGGCATCGCCGGATCCGGCATCATCGCCTTTTCTAACAACCCGTTGAAGCGGGGCAAAGTCCACCAGCGGGCCATCCGAGATAACCACACCGGCGGCATGAGTTCCAGTGTTTCTGTTGGTTCCTTCCAATTTAATGGCGATATCAAGAAGGCGCTTGATTTCCGGATCGCCGTCGTAGGCCATCTTGAGGTCGCGGCTTTCCCCAAGGGCTTCGGGTAGGGTGATCCCCAAAGTTTTGGGGATGAAACTTACCAGTTGATTCACTTTTTCCAGAGGCACATCCAGTGCCCGGCCCACATCTTTGATCGCGGCCCGGGCGGCCATGGTGCCAAATGTGCCAATTTGGGCAACGGAAGCTTCCCCGTATTTCTGCCTCACATAGGCTAAAACCTCTTCGCGCCGATTTTGGCAAAAGTCGATGTCGATGTCAGGCGCTTCGGAGCGGTTGGGATCAAGAAACCGTTCAAAAAGCAGATCATATTCCAGAGGATCGACATGGCTCAATTCGAGGACATAGCTTACCAAGGCGCCACAGGCGGAACCTCTGGCGCTTGACGGTATCCCGTTGTCCATGGCAAAGCGGACAAAATCGCCCACGATGAGGAAATAGCTGGCAAACCCCATGCGGCAAATGATACCAAGCTCATGTTTAAGTCGGTCGGTAACCGTGGTGGAGGGGTTGTCGCCAAAGCGTTTCTTGAGCCCGGAGGCGCACATTTCGCGAAGATGATCTTCGGGGGAAACCCCCATGGGCGCGGTATAGACCGGGAAATGCCGCTTGGTGAAATCAAGGTTGATATCAACGGTATCGGCGATTTCCTGACTGCGTTTAACCGAGGCATCCTGCCCCGGGAAGAGGTCATACATTTCCTCTGGAGGTCTTACATAAAAGAGGTCCGAACCGTAGCGCATACGATTGGGGTCGTCGAGTTTTCGGCCGGTGTTTACGCACAAAAGCACATCGTGTGCAAGGGCATCGTCCTTGGTTAGGTAGTGGGCGTCGGAGGTCGCAACAAGGGGAAGTCCCATGGCATCGGCAATGCGGATCGCTCCCTGAGCGCATTCGCGCTGAATGTCCAAGCCGTTATTTTGTACCTCCACAAAGAAGCGTTTTTTGAAAACCTTGGCGAACCAGGCGGCCAGTTTTTCGGCCGAGGGAAAGTCCTCCTTGAGGATGTGATCCGAGAACTCGCTGGAGGCGCACCCGGAAAGGACAATCAGCCCTTCACTGTGTGCTTCTAAAACTTCTTTGTCAATGCGGGGAATGTAATAAAAGCCCTCCAAATAGGCGATAGTGGACAGTTTGATCAGGTTTTTGAACCCGATGTTATTCTGGGCCAGAATGGTAAGGTGAAAGCCCGCCTCACCTCGTTTTTTCGCCTCGCGGTCGGTTCTCTTATTCGGGGCGACATAGGCCTCGTAGCCAATTACGGGGTTTAGCCCCGCCGACTTGCATTCGGAATAAAAGTCGATCGCCCCATAGAGATTGCCGTGATCGGTAAGGGCGACCGAGTTCATGCCGTGTCCCTTCACCGCGGCACAAAGCTCGGGCAATCGGCTGGCCCCGTCGAGCAGGCTGTAGTGGCTATGGCAATGAAGGTGGACGAAAGGGCGGGTGGATTCCTTGGTGAGGGTCTTCTTTTTGGTGGCGACCATGGTGTGAAATCAGCTCCTAGGAATGATCAAAAAGGGGGGGAAGAAGACAAGGTGAACCGGGAATGGCTAGCCGTCCCGTCGGGTAACCGCCCGAAGGTACTTGGCCAAAGCCAGTTGGATCATTTGAAGCCGTTGCCAGCTTTCAAAGGGCAAATGGAGTTCATCCCCATCTTTGGGAGTCGAAGTGGCTCCGAGGGTATGGGACAATTGCCTGTGTAGAAAATCAAAAAGCTCGGCCAAGCGGGCGACATCGGAGGCTTTGTTGATTTCTGGAAGCGAGGGCAGGGGTTTCTCCCCTTGGAAAATTTGTCCCATCCATTCCCGGATCGGGGTATCAACCGTTAGGTCTTCGGGGTTGTCGAAAGTATGAAGTTTCACCACTTCGGCATGGATCACAGTGGAAATGCCCTGGTGCGGGTCAAGACCACCGGTGAGGCCCATCTTCAAATCGGCGTTTCCTGCGGATTTGAGCAACCTTGCCCGTTCGGCAATTTCTTGGGCGCTTCCAAAAAGGAGAACCGTCCGTCCCATTTGAATTCGATCGCCCGCCCGCAAGCGCCGAATGGAAACCACATGTCCGTTGACCCGGGTTCCATTGGTGCTTTCCAAATCGGTTAGGAGGATCTCGCCCTCCTCGGCTTGGATCTTGGCATGAAAACGGCTAATTCGCTCATCGTTGAGGAGGAGCCCATTGCCCTCTTCTCGGCCAATGGTTAACGGCAGTACCAACATGGGAAATTGAACGCCCCGGTCAGTTCCCTCTAGGACCTGAAAGGTTGCGCTAAACGGTTTGAAAGGTGCTCCGCTCATGGATTTAATTATAGGGCTTTTGACGCAAGCTGTTGAGGGGGAAAATGATCTGATCCAAGAAACGCTACTCGGGCTTGGGACAAGGGCAATAAACGCAACTCGGTCATCGATCTTAGCCAAGTTTGTTGACGCTTGGCAAATTGGCAGGTTCCCTGAATGATTTTTTCCAAAACAGGCTCGATGGGTCCACCATTTGTCAAATGGCTTTTTAAGAGGGTATAGCCGATAGCCTGTCCCGCCTCTTTACTCCAAGGAACTTCCGATTTGGCTAGCTCCTTTACCTCTTCCAGCCAACCCTCTTGAACCATTTTTCGGACGGTGTGTCCGATGTTTCGCCGTAACTCTTCCCTTGGGATTTCCAAGCCGATCCACAGGCCATGTTGGGGCCGGGTGGCGGGGGTTTCCCAGTGTCTTGTTTCGTCTGTTTTGGGCTGGTTTTTGAGGATTTCCATGGCTCGAATCACCCTGCGGATGTCTCCGGGGGGGATTCTTTGGGCCGACTTTTGATCCAGTCGGGCTAACTCTTCATGGACAATGGAGGTGCCCTCCTCTTGGGCGCGTTTTTCCCAAAGGGAACGAAAGGCCTCATCGGGTGGCGGGCCGGAATCCATACCCCGTAAAAAGGACCTAAGGTAGAGCATGGTCCCCCCCACCAAGAGGGCGATTTTGCCCCGGTGTTGGATGTCCAAAATCGTTCGGGTGGCTTCTGTCAACCACCAGGCGATATGCCCCGATTCTTGAGGGGTAAGGAGATCGAAAAGGTGATGGGGAACCCTATCTCGGACCGATTGGGCAACTTTGCTTGTGCCGATGTCCATGCCCTTGTAAACCTGCATGGAATCGAGATTGACGATTTCAACGGGATATTGGCCGGCAATCAAAAGGGAAAGGGCGGATTTTCCCGAAGCGGTTGGCCCGGTCAAAATCCAAAGGTTGTTGGGATCAATTGCTCCGTCCATGGGGCTTATCTTCGGAGGTCTTTGGATCCTAGCAAGACTTGATTGCCACCCAGGGTTGGGTGAATTGAACCCGCTTTGGCAACTCAAGGTATTCAAAGTCGGAACAGCGAAGCCGAATCGCCTCCATATGGTGGCAACCTTCCACTACTATGGATTCGTCCGCTCCGATGGTATCATCGAGTACCATTGGCAAGCCAAGGGTACTACCGAACGGGGGGATCACCCCACCCTCACATTCTGGAAAAAGCAAATCCAATTGGTCCGGGTTGGCAAGGGTGACTTTGCCGCCCATTGCATCGGAAAGGGTGGGAAAATGGACCTTTCGGTCCGCGGGAAGCAGACCAAGGAACAGGCCCATGGGGCCATTCAAAAGGAGGCATTTTACAACACAGTGCCCCTTGGTTTTGAGGAGTTTGGCGCGTCTTTGGGCGGAATAGGCGGGGGGATGGTAGAGGATCTGGTGATCGACATGGCATTCTTGAAGGCGGTCAAGGACGGTTGACATGGCTGGGGCCTCGTGGTGATACTTAATTATTCCCGGCAGAACCCGCAAAGTAGTCCCATAATCCCATTATTTTTTCAAAAACTCCAGATTACCCGGATTAAACCAGCCCGATTTTTGACCCGACCTTGGGGAATATAACGACTGTACCTGATAACCTGATATTTTGCCCAAGCTGCCTTTGGAGACTTCATGGAAATTATCAAGGCCGACCACCATCGCGCCCCCTTTACCACCATTATGTTTGACTTTGATGGAACCCTTTCGCTCATTCGGGAAGGATGGCCCGAGGTAATGATCCCTCTCATGGTGGAGGAGTTGAAAAAAACAGGCACGGGAGAATCGGAAACGGAGTTGGCACGCATCGTAGAGGATTTTGTTATGCGGTTGAATGGCCGCCAAACGATCTATCAGATGATGCAACTTGCCGAAGAAATCCGCAAACGCCAAGGCAATCCGGAAGAGCCGCTTATCTACAAACACCGTTATCATGATCGTTTGCTGCAACGGATCGAAGGCCGCCTTCAGGGATTGGCCTCCGGGGCGGTGCCTCAGGACGCTTGGACCGTGCCCGGCAGCCATGAGGTTCTCGAAAAATTAAAAGCCAAAGGGCTCAAACTCGTCCTCGCCAGTGGCACCGACGAAATCTATGTCAAACGGGAAGCCGAGCTTTTAGGAGTGGCAAAATATTTTGAAGGGCGCATTCACGGGGCCATTGATCAATACACCAACTTCTCCAAAAAGATCATTGTGGACAGGATTGTTGCCGAAGAAGG
>SIAL01000185.1 GCA_009691815.1 Gemmataceae bacterium
CCGGAATAGGTTCGTCCCCTTTTTGCCAAAAGGTACCAATTTGGGTTTTTGAAGCTTTTTGAATCCATTTCACACCCCGAAGACGGTCAATTTTTCGGCTCAACTCTGCCAGGTAAGGAAAATCAGCTCCAATTAATTGTAAAGGGCTCAGGTCATTGCCCAGTTCTTGTTCCGCTTCCCATCGATCCAAAAGTTCCTCAATCTGCTCCTCCGCCTTGGTGAAGCACCCTAATATGGATCGGCCCGAATTTCCATTTCTATGTTTGGTCTTTTCTACCAATCCAACCTTACAAGCGTAAGGGAGGGGATTTGTGGCCATAAAAAGGAAAAGATTTCTCGATTTGGAAAAATCGCAGGATTATCCACTTTATTTGGGAAAGACTTGAGGCCAATGACGCAACCTGTTAGAGTAAAAGTGTCGATAACTCCATCCATAGACGAACTTTCCGGCTTCCCACCTCTAGCCTATATGGGTGATCCCCATGGTTTCCTGCACCAAACTGCCCAACCTTGACCGCCGCGCCTTCCTCCATGCGGGTGCTTTGGGGATGGGCTTGGGCTTGCCCGAACTTCTGTTTCGAGAAGCAAAAAGCGCCGAGGCCAAGCGAAACACAAGGCAAAATTCCGTCATCTTGCTTTGGATGCGTGGGGGGCCAAGCCAACATGACCTTTGGGATCCCAAACCCGATGCCCCGGTGGAATACCGTGGTGAGTTTTCTTCCATTTCGACCAATGTCCCCGGGATTAGGCTCTGTGAGTATGCGCCCCTTGCCGCGGCGCGCATGAACCAATGGGCCATTGTCAGGAGCCTTGCCCACCGAAACGAAGATGGCAATGTAGGTCATTCCGATGCGGATCAGATCTGTTTTACCGGCTATCGCGCCGGCCCAATGCACGATGTGAATGTGATGCCAAGTTGTGGGGCATGGACGGCCCGCTATTTAAGCGATTTGGACCCCGGCATGCCCGCCTATGTCATGATTCCAAAGCTTCTCCCGGGGGCTGCCCATGCTTGGCTTGGACCTCAGGCAAGGGCCTATGAAACCTTGGCGGATCCCGCAGACACCCGTCCTTTTCTGGTTCCAAACCTTGGCCTTTCTAAAGGTAATGCCAAATCTTTAGGGGAACGAACCCATTTACTTGGGGCTTTGGATCGGCCCATTTCCAGCACCAACACACTCCCCACCGGCTTGGATGAGCCGGGCGAAGGCCTTGCCCGCTATCAAAAAAAAGCCCTTGACCTCCTCACCGGGGACCGTGCCCGAATTGCCTTCGACATAGACCGCGAACCCCTTAAGGTGCGGGAACGCTATGGTATGATCCCCGCCTTTGACCCCAAGGATGCACAAAGATGTGGCGCACCAAACTGGGCACAAAGAATGCTTTTGGCAAGGCGGCTTGTCGAGGCAGGGGTTCGTTTGGTCACCGTTGATTGTCGCTGGTGGGATTTTCATAAACAGGGTTTCGATTCCCAAAAACGGGGATTTCTTCCCCGTTGGGACCTTGCCTACACCGCCCTGCTGGATGATCTTAAGGACCGCGGGCTTTTGGATTCCACTCTGGTAGTGGCCTGGGGCGAAATCGGTCGCACCCCCCGAGTCAACGAACAAGCGGGCCGAGATCACTGGCCTCATGCCATGTCCGCCGCCTTTGCCGGGGGCGGTGTGATCGGCGGTCGGGTGGTGGGTAGCACCGATTCCAAAGGGACGGCCCCCAAGGACCTTCCCAAAATCCCCCATGATGTCTTGGCCACTATTTACCGCCACCTGGGAATTGATATCACCCTTCAGGAAACCGACCCCACCGGACGACCTTTTACCGTCTTGCCGTTGGGAAAACCCATCGAAGAGTTGTTTATTTAAGCAAACGGATTCCCTTGGGTTAAGGTCGAATTATCCAAGGTCCACAGGTGTGCCAACGGTTTTTTCCAAAAGGAAATACGGATAAAACCGATAATCAGGCACAAAGGGCAAAGCCCAAAAAATGAGCATGCGTGGCACAATCCCTATTTTCGAACCGGATTAACCACAATCCCTTTTCAGAATAACATTCCCTAATCATTATCAACTAATAACTACCGAAGCCTAATTAGAGCACCAACGCAGACGCTCAACCGGAGCAATTCCATGGGCCGTTACTTGAAAAAATCCATCTGGTTCTTGGCGTTTCCTGCAATGTTATTGACCGCTTTGGTGATTCCCAAATCCCTTTGTGCCCAAGGTTCAACGGAAGAAGCCCCCTTGGTTACCCAGGGTAGTTTTATCGCGGACACGGATGAAATCGCCACGCTAGAAGATCTGTTGGCCCTGATTCGGGAGCGCTCCCCCCAAATTTTAAGTTCCGAAGCCAAAATCCGAACGGGCCAAACGGAATATCAAGCGGCCAATCCATCATTGAAATCTCGACTTCGGCTGGGTGAAGCCTTGATTAAACAAGGCGAAAAGGAATTTGCCCTAAAACAAGCTATCGCCGAAAGGGCCCATCTGGTAACCACCCTCCAATTGCAGGCAGCCTCGCTCTGGTGTGGCCTTGGCGCCGCCACCAAGGGCGAAGAAGTCGCAAAAGACCAAGAGGTGGTGCTTCGGGCATTGCTAGAACGGGCCGAATCGATGCGGCGCATTGATGAGGCAGCCGCCGTGTTGGTTGAAGCCGTTACCGGCGAGGTTGAGGGGCGTAAATATGCCCAGATGAAACTCAAGCGAGTGCAACAGACCCTGAAAAGCCAATTACAATTTTTGACCGGTGATACCACTGGGAAAATCCAATTCAATGCCAAAGAAACGCAAGTTCCCCTAAAACTCAATGTTTCCCGCCAAGATACGGAGTTGTTGCTGGCAAAAATCAACGAAACCGGGCCGGGGATTCGGGAACTGGGCGACATTATTGAATCGGCGAGAGACTCCCATTACCGAGCCGGCCAAGCGGGTAAAGATGGATTCATGGGCTCGGTACTTCCCTGGATTCCCGGTACCGGGGGCATTCGCAATCGAATCGATTCAAACCGTGCCGCCCAACAAGAAGTAGCCTCGGCCATTGGCCTGCAAGCAACCGTGGCGGTGGAAGAAGTCCGGGCCCGAATGGCAATTTTGGTCCGTGAAGCCCATGAGGCAATTCGGCAAGGAGACACGGAACTGAAAAGTTCTCAGGAGCAGATCAAACGAGCCAAGGAAGCCTATCGCCTTAATGACCTACGGTTAAAGATGAATGTGCAGGGGGCCAGCACGGCGGATGTTTTAACCAGCCTTAACGGGCTTGAAAAGGCTCAAATCAACTACTTTCTTAGCTTAACCGATTTCAATTTCGCCCAAGCCCGCCTTGCAGCCATCTTGGGCGACCTTAAACGCGCCCCCATGTCTCGCTAAGCCACCCGACCATAAACGACTCGCATCCCTAAGATGATCTCTGGAGGTCATCGGTGAACAAGAATATGATTCGGATTATTGGGGGAGAATTTCGGGGACGCAATATCCCGTGCGATGTGAATTCCACCCTACGGCCAACGCCCGACAGGGTTCGCGAGGCGCTTTTCAACATTCTTTATGGCTTTTTGGAAGGTCGATCTTTTTTCGATGTATTTGCCGGGACAGGGGTTGTTGGCCTAGAAGCCATCAGCAGGGGCGCCAAAGACGCGTCTTTTGTGGAACTCGAAGGCAGACATTCCAACGCCATTCAAAAAATTGCGGCACAGTTTGGTATCAGTCCCAAAACCCATCAAATTCGGACCGATGTTTACAGATGGTTGGAACATTGGGCGGTTCCTAAGGAACCCGTTGTGCTGTTTTTTAGTCCACCCTTTCCTGACCTTACAACCAAGCCGGAAGAGTTGATTGCCGGGGTCGAGTCGGTCCTCCCCAAATTGGCACCCGGTTCCGTTTTAGTTGTCCAAAGCGAAGATTTGGTACCTCTTCCGTGGTTGGATAACTCGGATTGGGATTGCCGTAAATATGGGCGCAATTGGCTGTTGATCCGAAAAATTCCCGAAGAGGAAACCGTTTCAGAGGATGCCGGGGAGGTCAATCATGGCGAAAGTATTGATACCAATCGGTGATGGTACCGAGGTTTTGGATACTCTTTATCCCATTTTTCGACTCCCAGAAGATGGCTTTGAGGCCGTGGTTTGTGGGCCAAAAGCCCGAATGTATCACGGTGTGCTTCACGAGATTCCCCCGGAACCTACGATTGCTTGGGACATTACCCGAGAATCCCCCGCTTACCATATAAAGGCAACCCATGCCTTTGCCGACATCCGTCCAGAGGAGTACGCGGGACTTTTTCTTTCGGGGGGTCGGGCTCCCGAGTACCTTCGGTACGACCAAAATCTACTTCGCCTCACCCAGCATTTTTTTGAAACGGGCAAGCCCGTGGCCATGGTTTGCCATGGCGTGGAAATAGCAGCTGCTGCTGGTTGCCTCCAAGGGCGAAAAGCCACCACCGTGGCGAAATGCAGGTTGGATATCACCGCTTTTGGCGGGATCTATTTAGACCAAGCTTGTGTTTTGGATGGGAATTTGGTGTCCGCCCGAACCTGGCATGACAATACCATTCTCCTCAAAGAGTTTGTCAAAATGTTGTTAGAGGACCAAAAAACAAGGGCATAATGAACGATTCGGGGGCCGTTTTTGGTTTTGTTGGCAATAAGTATAACGATTTGCTTGACTTGGCCCCGGCCAATGCTACTATGTTGTTATACCGCCACCGGTACTATTTTGTTAAACGGAGCTAGGAACCAGATGTTTCCCCCCCGATCCCGAAAAGCGTTTACTCTTATTGAGCTTTTGGTGGTGATTGCCATCATCGCCGTTTTGATTGGATTGTTGCTCCCCGCGGTGCAAAAGGTTCGTGAGGCGGCAAATCGCCTTCAATGTGCCAATAATCTCAAACAAATAGGCCTTGGTCTACAAAATTACCACTCCGCCTTAAACCAGTTTCCTAATGGCTATGTCGATAAGCAAAAGGCTGTGGCCAATCCCATGGATCTCGGCCATGGTTGGGGCTGGGCGGTTACCCTTTTGCCCTTTATGGAACAGGAAAATTTGTATAAGCAAATCAACCGGGGTATGCCGATTCTGGATCTGTCCCATCAGGCAACCGTTGCTTCCGTGTTGAAATCCTATTTATGTCCCTCGGACAACAATGGCGAATCGTTTGTTCCCTCGGGCATCACCCAAAAAGTGGGACCGTCCAACTATGTCGCTCTATTTGGAACCGGTGAAATAAGCGAGGATCCCGGCCGGGGTGATGGGGTATTTTATCGAAACAGCAATACTCGAATTGCCGATATCCTAGACGGCACGAGCAACACGATTTGCGTTGGGGAAAGGTCCTCGAACCTATTGAAATGCACATGGGTGGGAGTAATTCCCGGTGCATTGTCGATTCCTCCGCTGAACCCGGGGCCAATTGAACCGGGCCATCCTTTAATTATGGGCCATACCGGGGTTTGGGATCCCGCCAAGCCACCACACACCCCCAATTCAAAAAACGCCCATGTGGACGACTTTTGGAGTCGTCATGTTTCCGGGGTCAATTTCCTCCTTTGCGATGGTTCGGTCCGCATGATTAACAACAGCATCAACCCCCAAACTTGGGCCGCTTTGGGCACCCGGTCGAGTGGCGAAATAGTCAACTTGGATTAATCTCAACCTCTGTTTTCTGGTTCTAGTGCGTTAAAGGAAACAGCAAGGGATTTTCCCCCCTCCTTAATTCTGGTTCTAGTGCGTTAAAGGAAACAGCAAGGGATTTTTCCCCCTCCTTAATTCTGGTTCTAGGTCGTTGAAGGAAACAGCAAGGGATTTTTCCCCCTCCTTGATAAGGGAGGGGATTGGGGCGGATTTTTCCGTTTCAAGGTTTTTCGGTGGCGGGACCTTAGGTCCCTATCCATAATAGGGTTGTTGACTCCCACCTCCCTTTTTTGGAGCCTTGTTATGAATCGTCGTCGATTCCTTTCCAATACAGCGGCAGTTTCCCTAGCCTCCGCCAGCGGCAATGTTTTTGCCAAGGGTCCCACCCTATTAGGGATGTCCGACAAAACCGATTCCAAACCTCTGGTAACGGGCCAAGGAGAGTACCACTTCGAGGTCATTCATGATTGGGCCAAACTGCCCAGCCAATTCACTTGGCAAACGACCCATAATGTCGCCGTGGACTCCACCGGGTGCCTGTATGTGATTCATGAGGGTAAACGCGAACTCAAGGACCATCCTTCCATTTTTGTTTTCGACCCGGAGGGAAATTACATTCGTTCCTTTGGCAAGCAATTTCAAGGTGGCGGGCATGGCATCGAAATTCGCAAAGAAGGAAACGAAGAATTCCTATATGTTTGCGCCTATCAGCACCTAAAAACCTTTGCCAAAATGAACCTGAAAGGGGAAACTGTTTGGCAAAAGTACGCCCCCATGGATTCCAAGGTGTATGCCAAGGATGAGGACACCAAACCGACCGGGGCGTGGGGCCAAAACCGCTTCATGCCCACCAATTTTGCTTGGACCGACGATGGCGGTTTTCTACTCGCCGATGGTTATGGAGCCTTTGTTGTCCACCGCTACGACAAGGATGGTAACTGGAAATCCTCCTTTGGTGGCCCCGGTTCCGGCAAGGGAAAATTCAACACTCCCCATGGTATCTGGATCGATAATCGCAAAGGGCAAGATCCTCGAATAGTCGTTTGCGATAGGGCCAACCATGCGTTACAGTTTTTCACTCTTGAGGGGACCTATCTCAAAACGCTGCCGGGTTTTGGTCTGCCTGCCAATGCGGAAACTTGGAAAGATCTTCTTCTCATTCCTGAGCTGCACGCCAGGGTCACCCTGCTTGGCAAAGACGACAAGGTGGTGGCTAGGCTTTGCGAGGATGTGGCTCGGGTCACTGCAAAGGATGGGGGCGGGATTCGTGGCGACAGCAAGCGATGGCAAAACGGAAAGTTTGTCCATCCGCACGACGCCTGTTTTGGCGAGGACGGTAGTATTTTTGTTGCCGAGTGGGTCGCCACTGGCCGGGTAAGCAAACTCAAACGGGTATAACCGACAATCAAAGGAACCGAATCCCAATGGCAATA
>SIAL01000186.1 GCA_009691815.1 Gemmataceae bacterium
CCATGTTTGGGCAGGTCGGAATGCTGGTCCCAGGCGGGATTGGCCGAATTATCCCCATAGGTGACCTGAATGAACCGAACCCCCTGCTCACAAAGACGCCGCGCCATGAGACACTGCTTGCCAAAAGAATCGGTGGCTTTCTCGCCAATCCCGTACCGAGCCAAAGTGGGTCTGCTTTCCAAAGAAAGGTCAAGGACCTCCGCGGCCCCAGAGCGCATCCGCCACGCCAACTCATACGAATTGGCAATCGCCTCGAGTTCCAAGTCGCCCGGTGTTTCCGTCAACCTCTGGGAGTGGAGTTCCCTCAAAAGGCCAAAGCGGTCGGCCTGGGTTTTTTCGGAAAGGCGGCCATGCAGGTTTTTGATGGTCATGTCGCTCGGGCTGCCTCCGGCCTTGCCCAGTGCGGTCCCCTGATAAATGGCGGGAAGAAAAGCGTTGCCATAATTGCGAGGGCCGCCATTTCCCGAAGAGGGGCCGATGGTGATAAATCCGGGCAGGTTTTCATTAGGGGCGCCCAGTCCGTACAGAATCCAGGAACCCATACTGGGTCGAATGGAGTTTGTCGCTCCACAATGAAGGAATAGTGTGGCGGGTCCGTGGGCAACACCTTCCGTGTGCATCGAATGGATGAAACACATATCATCCACAAACCTGTTCATCTCGGGAAAAAGATCCGAGGCAAAACGACCGCATTGTCCCTGTTGGGCAAACTTCCAGAGCGGTTTCATAATCCGCTGACTAGAGCCTCGCATACCGGTCTTGGCGATCACCCGGGCATCATCAAAAGAGAGCATTTTGCCATCTTCGGAAACCAACTTTGGTTTGTGGTCGAAACTGTCCACCTGACTGACGCCACCCTGCATGAAAAGAAAAATCACCCGCTTGGCTTTAGGGGTTCGGTGGGGCAATTTGGCGGCCAAAGGATTGCTGGCTCCCGCCCCCTCGGCCATTGCTGTTTGATTTCTTGCGGCAAGGCCGGTTAAGGCCAGCGAACCAAAGCCGCAAGAACTTCGGGAAAGCCAATCGCGTCGAGACAAAGTTTGCAGCATAAACAGGGATCTCCCTAATTGGGTTGACTAATGGAGGAGCCTGAAATCCGCCGAGGCAAAGAGCGCGTGGTACAGCGCCTCTAGGGCTTGGGTGGAATCTTCGGAAGATTGGAAAAAGCGGGTGGCAACTTGGGTTTCCGAAGGGGTCGGTGAGCGACCCAAGACCCTTTCATAGGCGGATTGAATCCGCTTGATCGGCCCTAGGTTCGGCTGTTCCTTCAGGTCAAGCCTTGCCAAGAGGGCTGCTTGCTTGGCTGGGAAAGGAGCATTGAGCATATATAGCGCTTGGGGTGCGACGATGCTTTGGTTGCGTCTTCCGGTGACGACCGAGGTATCGGGGAAATCGAACACCTCGAATATTTCAGGTAGGGCATTGCGAAAGGCTGGGAGGTAAATACTGCGACGGGCAGAGTCCGTTACGAAGCCATAGTCCGCGTCAAGATTTTTGGGAAAGCCGGGCCCTTGGCGGGCAGGATCGAGGTTCCCCGCAATCCAAAGCATGGCATCCCGGATCTCCTCGGCGTCAAGGCGTTTGCGCAAGGACCGGCCCCAAAGGCGATTTTCGGGATCGGCCCTGGCGAGTTCATTGGGCACGACCGAAGAGAGTCGATAGGCCCGCGAGAGAACAATTTGACGAACCAGCGCTTTGAGGGACCAACCCTTGTCAAGAAACTCCGTCGCAAGGTAATCCAAAAGTTCCGGGTGAGTGGGCGGTTCGCCGGAGGTGCCAAGGTTGTCAACCGTCCGAACAATTCCCTGACCCATAAGCCAAGTCCAAACGCGGTTGGCCATCACCCGTGGGGTGAGCGGATTTTGGGGGGAGACGATCCAATCGGCCAGTTCAAGCCTTCCGCTTTTGTCCTTGGGAAACAGCGGGGCATTGCCATAAAGGGCCACCTGCAACACCCCGCGCGGGACGGGCCGACCCAAATTGGATCCGAGGCCGCGAATATGAATCCGGGCGTCTTCGATGGTTTTTTCTTCGACAACCGACATCGCCATGGGTCGGTCGGGAGCCTTGCTCTTTACGGTTTTGAGCTGTTTTTCCAGCTCCTTTAAGGACTGGGTGGCCAAAGCGTTGTCCTGATTGGGCTTACTCTGGTTCGGTTTGGTGGGGGTGATGCCCCCCAAGGGCAAGAACATTACCGCATCCGCGGTGACATGGCCCTTTGAATTTTCATTGGAAAGGAGGACAAAGCTCTGCCCGGATTTTTCAAAGCGGTATTCCCCCAAGCTTACAAAAAGGCCATCAATGGGCCCGGGTTTGGTCATGTCAATCGTGTGCCCCTTTTCGCCACCCGGGGAAAACACGGTGACGGAAACGGCCGAACTTCGATTGGTGCCCGCGGAATAGGCCAGCCGAACTTCGTAATTACCGCTTTCGGGAAGTTCCGCGGTGAAGGAAAGGGTTTTCTTCCCCTTGTCGGCGTTTTGATCATGCACATAGCCCGATCCGATAAAAATCCCCGAGTGAGTCGAGTGTTGCCATATCCCCACTTTCGTGGCCATTTCATCATCGATAACAATTCCCGGCAAGCTGGAAAGGGGGACAATCCCCTTGGCGGTTGCTTTGCCCTTTAGTGCCTTGATTTGTCTCTCAAGGTCGGCAACATGGAAATCGTGTTGGGCCAGTTCCTTGGCCTTTTCCGGTTTCATGGGCAAGGGAACTTCAATCCACTTAGAAACATTGTCATGCTCCATGGCCTTGACACTTCGAAAGATCCCGGCCAGGGCGTAATAGTCGGCGCTTGGGATTGGGTCGAATTTGTGATCATGGCAACGGGCACAAGTTATGGTCTGTCCCAACAGCCCCTTGCCAATAACATCAAGCATTTCATCGACAACATCCATCCGAAGTTGATATTTATCCTGTTCCTCAAGGTTCGAGTTGCCAAGGGCCAGATAAGTGGTGGCGATGAGGTTTTTGGATCGTGTGGCATCGTTTTCAAACGGCAACAAATCACCGGCGATTTGTTCGCGAATGACCCGATTAAGGGGCACATCTCCATGGATCGAGTCGATGACATAGTCCCGGTATCGCCACGCCTCAGGATAGACAAAACCACGGAGGGTGACCGAATCCCCATACCGGGAAATGTCCAGCCAATGCCTCCCCCATCGTTCGGCAAAGGCGTAATGGGCTAACAGATGGTCCACCACCGCTTCAAAAGCCTTGGGATCGGTGCTATTTAAGAATTTTTGGACCTGCTCGGAGTTGGGAGGCAGACCAATGAGGTCAAAATAGACTCGGCGCAAAAGGGTCGCCTTGTCTGTGTCACCCACCGGGTTTAACCCTTTGTCTTCAAGGCCCTTGAGCAGAAACCGATCCAAGGTCGAAAGCGACCATTCCCGGTTTTTCACTTCGGGAACCGGTGGTCGAAGGATTGGGCGATAGGACCAAAAGGACCTCCCCTTTTCGAGGGTCATGCCGATCTGTTTTTTGGTTATTTTGGCGGTCCGAGGGTCGGGTGCCCCCATCTTGATCCAGGTTTCGAAATCGCGAATGGCCTGAGGGGGAAGTTTGCCTTTGGGGGGCATGTGCAATTCCCCTTCATAATGCACCGCTTTAAGAAGCAGACTGGATTCGGGGGAACCGGCTACGAGAGCAGGTCCGGTGTCGCCGCCGGTGACCCACCCTTCTCGACTATCAAGGTAGAGCCCGCCCTTGAGTTTGTTGTTCGCAAAAGCCTCCGCAGAATGGCAGGCCAAACAATGTAAGCTCAGGAGAGGTCGGATTTTGGCTTCAAAAAACGCATGACCCTTGGTTTCGTCTTTAGACTGAGGCAGATCCGAGGCCGACAACGATCCCGATCCGGCCACAAAAACGAGCCATCCCAAAGCCCAAAAAGCCCTATCCCGGTTTCCAAGTATTGTTGGCCTACCCATCCTAAATCCTTGGTCAGGACATTTATGGCACCGAATAACCCTATTGCTGGTCAAAAGTTGTTCTTTTCATTCTAGCAGGGTTTCCCCGGGGAAGAAGTTGGAAATGTCCGGATCGAGAAGGGCGTTGAGGTTGGAACATTGCCTTATGTCCCCTCGGGAAATCTGTTTTTTCGGGTCCAAGGCGTCCAAAATTGGGGCGGGTTAGGGAACAAAGTGAAACTTTGCTCGATTTTGTCGGTTAACTCAGGTTTACCGAGACGGTGGAGGGATGTACGATGAAGGTGTTGATTGGATGAATCGGGTTGTGATAAATGGGAATGATGGTGGCGGCCGGACCGGTTGGACCGCAAGTGTGGGTTGTAGCACTTCTTTGATCTTCCTGCACGGTGGGAAATTCGGCTTCCGGGCATAGTGGTCTTGCAAATGGGGGTAGATTCCCCTTGGAGGATGCTCCGCACCTCAAAGATTGTGCCTTAGACGCAACTTTGAAGGAAGCTGGAGCCTCCGCGACAAGGCGAATCACGCAATATAGAGGAGACGGACCCATGAGTGTGAAGAGGCAGAAAACCAACTATCGCCGTTGGATGGTTTGTGCGGGAATCATGGGTTTCGGCGCCGTTGTGGTGGGAACCCATGTCATTGGGGATTCGCGCAAGCCCGAATCCAAATTGCAATTGGGCACCAGCGAGGGCCGGGTAGAAACCGCCGCTGAGCGCCGCGGCAAGGAGGAGATCGAGCCGAGCCGCTTTGCGGGTAAGCCGGTCATCACCTACAAGACCATTACCGGTGATAAACTGTTCGCCATGCAGCTTCAACCAACGATTGAAGCCGCTCCCCGACCCCGGGACATCCTTATTCTGATCGATACCTCGGCGAGTCAAGCCGTGGGCCCATTGAAGGCCTCTGGAGAGTTGGCTCTTGCCCTTTCCCAAGCCATGGGACCCAATGACCGGGTTTCGGTTTGGACCGCCAACCTCCACGGAAAGGCGGTCACCAAAGGTTTCATCGAACCTTCCAAGGTGGTCGAATCGCTGGCAACCCTTAAAGATTCCTATGCCTCGGGTGCCACCAGCCTCAAGGATTCTATCACAGCTGCTTTGGATAGCTTCGAAGCTGGGAATGGTCGCCAAAGAAACATTGTCTTTTTGGGCGATGGCCTGAGTGTGGCCGATCCCCTCGATAGCGATGCTCGAAACCAGCTGGTTGCGGAAATGGTCCGTCGCGAAGTCGTTTTCCTTCCGGTTCCCATGGGCCTGCGCCTTGACCCTATCAACCTCCATGGGTTGGCGACGGGAACGGGTGGCCGGACCGTGCGCATTGAAGCCGGTGAAACCACTCCTCAAATGGTCGCCAAGTTAAACGAGGCGCTCAAGGTTCCCGTTCTGTACCCCGAGTCCGCCTCCTTTGGCCCAGACTTGGCGGAAGTGCTTCCCGCCAAGCTGCCCCCGCTTCGGACCGATGTCCCGGTTTTGGTTGTGGGCAAGGTCAAAGAAGGGGTCAATCCCGCGGAAATCGCCTACAAGGTTTCCGGTCGTGTTGCCGGCAAGGTGATTGAAGTTGGCCAAACCTTTGAATTACCCGCCGCCGAAGACGCCAACTTCTTCCTTACCCAAGTGATTGGACAATGGCGTGACCGCAAAGATCGCCCGGCCATCCTTCAGGGTGACCGCGCGTTGGCCTTTGCCTTCGAGCAAAACAGACTGGCCATGGAAGACACCCTGGCCCGGGGCGAACTTGCCCTGCGCAATGGTCGGCCCGATGCCGCCGCAAAACTTTTCCGCCAAGCCTCCCAACTTGACCCGTTCAGCAATGAAGCCAAAGCGGGTATCAAGCTTTCCGATGACCTAACTCAGGGTCGTGTAAAAGCGGAAGAGCTGGCCATCAAGATGGGCATTCCGGGGATCACTCTGGTTGCGGCTCAAACCAAACCGGAAGCCAAACCCGCCCAAGGGGAGGCTGTCGACCTCGCCGCCAACGATGCCATTAAAGAGGTCCAGGCGCGCCGGGCCGCTTCCGAACAACAGGTCCAAAAGAGAGTCAACGAAGGGGTCAAAGAGGCTGGTCGCCAACTTCGTGAATCCCCCACCGTGGCCCTTGAAGACCTCAAAAGGCTCAAAGACGAAGTCGAGGGAAACATCGACATCGGACTAGCCACCCGTAACTCTCTTGTGGGGCGTTTGGTCCGAGAAATTCAGAAGACCGAGCGGGAAGGCCGCGAAATTGAACGCCAACAAAAAGAGTTTGTTGAAGCGGCCACCAAACTTCAGTCCATGTCCGACGAAGAAAAGCGTGTTTCCATTCAGTCCGAGCGAGTTCGCGAGCGGCTTCGCTTTTATCACGACCTTATTAGTCAAGCCCGCGAGGATGAGGCCCAAAGGGTGGCCCAATCCATCAGGCGAGACCTTACCAATCAGGGTATCGAGATTCCTCAAGCGGTAACCGCCGCCTACTACGAAGGGGGCCGCGCCTACCACCTAAGGGAACTTCGCGATTTGCGTCGCAACCGTGAGGAAAGCTTCCTTGCGGTTATGCTCGAAGTCGAACGAAGCCACATCCCCTTCCCGGATGAACCCCCAATCGTATGGCCAGGCGACAACAGTCCCCTGTTCCAAAGGAGGGCTTTCGACCGAACCTTCCGCTTTAAGAACTGGAAGGAACTTTCCGCCTACCGGCGCGATGCGTACAACGATCCCGGCTACGAACCCCCGGTGCCCGAGTCGGCGAAAAAAATCCGCGAGGTGCTTGTCAGCCAGATCAATTATGTGGGTCAGGACCTCCCCTCCACCAAGATCAGGGAGGAACTGGAACGAATCCTTTCCGACCGGTTTGGCGTGGATGTGATTTTCAACCTCAAAGCGTTCGAGGCGGACGGCAACGCTAAGGTCGAAGATCAAGAGATCGGCGATCGCAAAATTCGCAAATTCAAGGGCAAGTTGTCCAACCTGCTTCGGATCATCACGGAAGAACACATCACTGGCGGTACCGGGGCGACCTTCCTGATCCGGGACGATCACATTGAAATTACCACCCAAACTGCCGCGCTTAACGAAAAGGTCACACGCATCTATCCGATTGCGGACCTAGTATTTCCTGTGCAAAGTGCGGTTAACCCCGCC
>SIAL01000187.1 GCA_009691815.1 Gemmataceae bacterium
GGATTCGCCCCATGGCAAATCCTTTTCAGCTTCCTTCTTGAGGCTTTGTTGCTTTCCCTGATCGGGGGTTTGTTGGGTTGTGCCGCCGGGTTATTCGCGGATGGTTGGAGTGCCAACAGTATCGTCAGTGGTGGGGGTGGTGGTGGAAAAAGCGTAGTGCTTAAAATGACCGTGGATGGACAGATTTTGGTTTTCGGAATGCTCTTTTCCCTAACGGTTGGGCTTATTGGTGGCTTGATACCCGCCATTAGCGCCATGTTCATTAAACCCCTAGATGCTCTCCGATAATATCTAAAATCCGATCGAGGATTGGTTACCCGGGGTGAGAAGCCATATCCAAGAACTTTTGCAGTAGGCTTTTGGTGGCTAACTTGTTTACTACAATTGGGCTGGCCAGAAAATCGGGATTGTTCCAAGGACATACATCCACTCGAATGCCCCATTTTGCCCCTAGGGTATGGAGGCGGGCAAAGATTTTTTGACGACTTTCCAAAGGTAGGAGCCTTTGCTTTTGGCCGGCGATCCGAAAGCCGGGACCGTTTTGAAATACCTCGGATACACCCATTCGTTTTGCTTGTTGCACGGGACCGGGAAGCAATCTTCCCATTCGATCCTCGGGAAGGTGACCAAAAGCAACCTGAACTGTCTTTAAATTGAGCCCGGTTAATTCCCGAAGGACCCGATCAAAAACTTCCGATCGATCATGAACACCGGGAATCATGGGTTCCCATGCCGCCTTGGCGGAAAACCCTTGCACCCTAAGGTTCCGTAACACCTCAAGACGGTCTGATACTCGAATCCATTCATCAATTGCCGGGCTATAACCCAATAGGGGAACAAGAAAGCGAAGTTGGCTCGTCATGGGTTGGAGTTGCTTTGCCTCATCGGAATCCAATCGTTGAATTGTTTTCAGACAAACGGAAAAGCCCCAACGAAGTGTGGCCTTTAGAATCTGGAGGAAATGTTCTCTGTTACTCAAATCGCCCATCAAACAGTCGGACGCCCACCCGAAAACTAGGCGGGGTTTGGAGGCTAGTTGGCCGCGAAGCCATTCCAGCCAATCATGAAGGGTGGGCAAACCGTCCGAAAAGGCGACGGAAAGAACCATCGGGCCATCTCCCGGCAGGAGGTGGGTTTGAAAATGGGAGGTATCTTTCGATGACCGATCGGAATAGTGGTCGGGGGTGGTCCGTGCCACAATGGGTAGGTCGAACAGGGGGCCAAACGAGTTCTTGTTAGGGGTGGTTTTTAACATGGCACGGTTCCTCGCCTGTTTCAGTGTAGGATGTGGTGACATTGTTTATCCAGTCCCAGAGAGTTAAAAACCGCTGCTTTGTAACCACCCAACGGAAAAACGATCTGACGATTTCCGTTGAGCTACTAATCACTACGGGCAATTTCCCTTTATGGCCGATCAGATTTCAGGATTTCGACAAATGTAAAGAAGTTTTCGGAAAAAAGGGGAGAGCTATGAAAAGCAGACCGTCCCCATTGACCGTGGAATCAGGGCCATTGGATGAATCGTTAGGGGCATTGAAATCGTTTTTCGGATTTGCGGGAAGGGAAATTTGGCAGCTGGATTTCCCACGCCAAGTTTAGGTGATGATCCAGGCTGAAAAGCGGACGGTTTCTCGTCCAAGCAAACGAATTGAACCCGTTTTTCATAAACTAGGCCAATCGACCTTTCCAAGTGGTTGGAACAATGGGCCATTTTGTCCAAACTTCCCCATTTGTGATTATGATTTGGGTTTTGTTCCCTAAATCCCGATGAAAGAATTACCACACTTCACTTGGTAATCAGGACCGGAAAAATGGCAGTTTCCACAGAATCCCTCGAAGGATTTTTGTTAAGGCTTCGGCCACAAACATTTCCCCAAGAATGTTTCCTAGGTTTTTTGCATGTGCTCATTTCAGGGGCTTTGGTGGATGACATGGGGGGGCGTCCCTTTCCTGGCCAAAGTTGGCGGGATTTGGCTTCTGTTTTGAAAAAAGTCAGATGGGATCCCACTATGGTGCGGCAAATGGGTATTGACCCTGCCGTATTGCCCCCTAGGGATCGTGAAAGGTTTTGGTATCAGGCTATTTGCAAGGCAAAGATCGATTCATTAGATGCCAAACGATCCGCGGTGAAACTCAAAGGGTGGTTGGATAAGTTTGGCTATAAAGTGTCCGTTTAATTCTCAAGTCGTAACCAAACTTTCGACCTTAAGAGGCTTACTTTTTGCCCTAGTTTCGTAAAATTCCATTTTGGATTCCTGTGATGAATGCACAGGGGTTGCCAATGGACGAATATCCCGCAAAAAGGTTGTCCCATGAAGGACCAGACAGGCCATCCCGAACATCTTCATCACCACCATGGACATGTATCGGAAGTAACGCCTCCCCCCCCGAAATCGATTGCCATTCCTGAATGGGCCAAATATCTAATTGGTGCCGCTTTGGTGGGTTTTATAGCCTATTCGGTGGTTCAACTTTTGCGCCAAAGGGCCATTGATACTGCATCCGCTGAATGGTATGGTTTGGATCGTATTTCAGGAACGGATGGGTTGAAAGAACTGGCCGCCAAGGCGGGGACCACCTTCCCGGGAAAGATTGCCAAATTTAAGTTGGCCCGGGAAGATTTGCGCAACGGTCTTCGGGATTTTGCCGCCAAGAAACTTTCGGAAACCAAAGCCAAAGATGCCAAAGCTTTGCCCGAATTGGCCTCGATTGAATCGTTAAAAAAGGCGGCAACGGCCTATGGGGAATTGGCGCGAACTTCGGGCCTTCCTAGGGTTTTAGAGATTGAAGCAAACCTAGGTGCCGCAAAAGCCAGTGAGGCATTAGGCGCCTTTGCGGAAGCCAAGACCTTCTATGAAACCACGGTAAAACTTGCGGGCGATTCTGAAATGGGAAAGCAGGCCGCCGCCGGGGCGGAACGGCTTGGCAAGAACGAACTCGCGGTGAAAACTCTTCAGGATGAGTTGCTCAAAACCGCCCGTGGCCCCTCCACTCCCTGATTTTTTTTTTCCTAGAACCAAGTGCGATGACCGATAGCGAGATTTCTGACCTTGATGGCTTGGATGATCTCCTAGATGGAGATGTTGTTGAAAACTCCGATACCACTGTTGGTGCGGAGCCCATTGAAACTACGGTTGTTGCCAAACTTAGAACTGATTCTCCTAGGGTGGATCTTTTTCTTCATGGGCAATTGCCCGAGCAAAGCCGCTCCACCCTACAGCGACTGATAGAATCGGGTTCGGTGACCATCAATGGCAAGGTAGCCAAATGTTCCACCAAGGTCCGCCATGATGATGTAATTGTTTACCGCAAGCCACCACCCTCGCATCCCGCCCCAGTGCCGGAGGAAATTCCCCTTGAAATCCTCTATCAGGACGAATATTTGGCGGTTATCAACAAACCCTACAACATGGTGGTTCATCCCGCCAAAGGTCATTGGTCCGGGACATTGGTCAACGCCTTGAGGTTTCATTTTCCTCATTTAAGCGGGATCAACGGAGATTATCGGGCGGGAATTGTCCACAGGCTCGATAGAGACACCTCGGGTGCCATCCTAATTGCCAAGGAGGAAAGGACGCACAAAGACCTTTCCATGGCTTTTGAAAAACGGAAAGTTTTTAAGGAATATATCACCATTGTTGGTGGCATTCTCGATCGGGATAGCGACTATGTTGAGGCTCGAATCGGGATGCACCCCCACGATCGGCTCAAAATGATGACCTCCATGCGGGAGGATTTTGGCAAAGATGCCCTGAGTTATTACGAAGTGGAAGAGCGGTACCAGGGATATACCCTCGTTCGGGTGCAACCACGCACCGGCCGGACCCATCAGATTCGGGTTCATTTGGGCCACATCGGCCATCATGTCCTTGCCGACAAAAATTATAGCGGTCGAGACAAAATCACATTGGGTGACATTGCCGGATACGAAGAACCGGAAGCGGATACCGTCCTTATTTTCAGGCAGGCGCTTCATGCCTATCGACTGCGGTTTACCCATCCCCGAAGGGACGAGGTAATCTCCATTGAGGCGCCCATTCCAAACGATATGCTGCAAACCATGGCGGCTCTGCGTAAATACCGCCCCTATCGGCAAGGCCCGTTTGCGCCGGGCCTTACCCTAGGCAACGGTCGATAGTTTCGGGCTTAATTGGGCAAAAACCACAGTTTCGTTTTTAACCGAACAGATCCGGTTTCCCATTCGGGAAATGCCCATTGTGGAATCCGCGGTCAATTTAAGCTGAAATCAGGGGGGAATTTGCGGCGGGTCATGGGCTGCATGATTTCGGGTTCCGGGGGATCGAGTTTTTGGATTTCCTCGAGCAAATGGTTAGCTCGGGTTTCTACATCCACCAACTCCAAAAGGCCTTGTTTGATTTCAATTTCCAAGGGCAGGGCAAAGCTAAATACATCACACAAAGTTCCCAAGGTCAGTTCGCTCTTGATCAATTTTCGGAGCTGAACCAGTGCCGCGGGTTGGGGAGCAAACCATTGGGCCATGCTTCTGGACAGCAATTTGCGCAATTCCTGAGCGGTCTGGAAGGAGGCAGGTGGAATTTCGTCAAGGAGTTCCACCTTGGCACTTCGGTATAGTTTGCCTTCGGGGTCTTCCTCTTCGAGGATGCGGCCACGGGCGACTCCATGAAGGAGTAAATTGATCCGGCCATCCGGCAAGATTTCTTCCTTGAACACTTTTCCAACACAAATCACAGGGTGAAGCGGTGGGTCGCCAAAAAAACCAGATCCATGCTTGGTCGTTACCAGGGCCATGGCCAAAACCCGATCATCCAGCAAACATTCGCGCATCATTTGGCGATAGCGGGGTTCAAAAATATGAAGAGGTTGAACGACATGGGGGAAAAGGACCAGATTGGGCAGAGGAAACAATCTGGCCCGGCCCTTAAAATTATCAAGCGTTGTTGCGTGATCGCTAATTCCCATCCGATTTTTCCTGCTATTCTTTTGTGGTCGTTGAAAGGACCATTGCGTCACTAAGCTTATTCTAGTTCAAAACGCGGATTCTGTATAACCCTGTTAGGCAAGGATAGGCTTGACCACTTCGCCCGCAATATCGGTGAGACGAAAATCGCGTCCTTGTTGGCGGAAGGTCAAGCGTTTGTGGTTGATTCCCATGAGGTGGAGAATGGTCGCATTCCAGTCGTGGAGATGCACAGGGTTTTTGGTGATGTTGTAACCAAAATCGTCGGTTTCCCCATAAACCGTGCCCCCTTTTGCACCGCCTCCCGCCATCCACATCGAAAAGCATCGACCATGGTGGTCGCGGCCATAGTTGTTGGGCGCTAGTGTGCCTTGGGAATAGACCGTTCGGCCAAACTCTCCCCCCCAAAGCACAAGAGTATCCTCCAATAGGCCTCGTTGTTTCAGGTCATTTAGCAAGGCGCCAACGGGCTTGTCGACATCTTCGCTTTGCCCCCGAATTTGCCTTGGAAGATCGGAATGCTGGTCCCAACCCCTGTGCATAAGTTGGACAAATCGCACGCCCCGCTCCATCATTCGCCTTGCCAGAAGGCAGTTTTTGGCAAACCCGCCATCGGTTGGATTGTCTTTAATGCCATAAGCATTGAGGGTTTGGCGGGTTTCGGATTGGATTTCCTGAAGCTCAGGCACGGCGGTTTGCATTCGAAAGGCCAACTCATATTGGGCAATTCGTGTGGCAATTTCCGGATCGTGGATCTGTTCCAAAGCAAGGCGGTTGAGTTCTTCAACACTATCCAACATGGCCCGGCGGGTGGATTCATCAATGCCATTTGGATTGGATAAGTAGAGGACCGCATCCCCTTTTCCTGTTCGAAATCGGACTCCTTGATGAACGCTTGGCAAAAATCCCGATCCCCATAAACGGGCAAAGATAGGTTGATCGGTTTTGTTCCCCGACCCTTGAGAAATCATAACGATAAATGCGGGTAGGTTTTGGGTATCCGAGCCTAACCCATAGGAAACCCACGCTCCCAAGGCCGGGCGGCCCGGTTGTTCGCTGCCGGTTTGTATGTGGGTTGTGGCAGGATCGTGATTGATGGACTCCGTGTGAATGCTTTTTATCAGAGCGATATCATCCACACATTTTCCAATGTATGGCATCAATTCGCTCGTCCAGGTACCGCAATTTCCTTGTTGACGAAAGTTAAACAAGGAGGGCGCGACGGGCAACCGCGCTTGGCCGGAAGTCATGCCCGTAATCCGCTGGCCCATTCGCACCGAGGCGGGTAGGTCCACATTTCGATGTTTGGAAAGCCCCGGTTTGTAATCCCAAAGGTCGAGATGTGATGGCCCACCTGACATAAACAGATAAATCACCCGTTTGGCTTTGGGGGGAAAATGGGTCCCAAGGCTCGCTTGTTCTCCAAAAAGGTTTTGCGGAATGAGGGAGGATAACGCCCCTACTCCCACCGCGGAGGCTCCCTTGCCTAAGAAAAAACGGCGGTTAACCAAATTGTTGTAGGTTTGAATGGGGTCCATGGAAATCAACTCCTGTTAACGGTTTCATCGAGGTTTAGTAGCACACTCGAAAGGATGGTCCAAGTCGCCAGTTCAGCTGGGGCAAGCGTATTGTTAAAGGTAGAATCCCCCACACGAAGGAGGCCGGTTGCGGCTTCCGGATGAGTATTAAAATGGGTTCGTTGTCGATTTAAAACCTTGGTAAGCACTTCTACTTCTTTGGGTGAGGGATTTCGTGCCAAGACCGCCTGAAAAGCGTATTCAAAGCGTTCCTTGGTTCCCCCGTGGCTTAGGAGGATTTTTTCGGCCAATTTCCGGGATGCCTCGACATAGGTAGGGTCGTTGAGAAGGACCAATGCCTGTAAAGGCGTGTTGGTTCTGGCGCGGCGGACGGTACAAGTTTCCCGGTCGGGAGCATCAAATGTTGCCAAGGCGGCCGGCGGGGAAGTGCGTTTCCAAAAAGTATAAATGGACCTTCGATAGAGGTCGGCACCTTTACTTTGCACGAAAAATTGGGCGGTAAATTTGGCGCTATCTTCGCGGCCCATGAGCTCTTCCCAAAGCCC
>SIAL01000188.1 GCA_009691815.1 Gemmataceae bacterium
CTTTGCCGTCCTTATCATCCTTTCCAGATTTGGATTCTTTGGCGCCTGCCAATTCTTTGGTTTGATCGGATACCTTTTTTTGGGCTTTGGCAAGGTCTTCCTTTGCCGCCTTACCCAAGTCGGTGTTGGCCTTTACCCGTTCCTGTTTACCAATGATTTCGCGAAGTTTTTCAAGAGTTTTTAAGGCGTCTTCCTTCTCTTTTCGAAGCTGATCTTCGCGGTTATCTTTTGCAAGGATTTCGATGAGTTTTCGTAGATCTTCACGCAATTCTTGGTTGCGGTTCATTACTTGTTGCATGGTATCAAGATTGGAAAAAGCGTCGGTCTGGCGCAGGCTTTTGACCAAAGTTGTGAATTTGCCATCCGTCCCCTGTTTGGCAACCATTGCCAAAGCCGCATCAATGGCAAGGGCCCTTGCTTTGTCCTCCGGACGGGGGCTGATTTCTAGGCGCTGTTTTAGGCGTAAAAGCGATTGTTTGAGTTCTTCAAATTCTCGGCGCAAGCGATCTTGAGTGGTTGCCTCATCATTACGACTGGCGGTGGGAGGGGAATTCGATGGCAAAGTTTTGGAAGAATCGGTCCTTCCCAAACTCACACAAACGATCAATAGGCCCAAAAGCGAAGCCGGAAACAGGATACGCATTCGCCACACCTCCTGAATGTTTCCCCTAATTATTATCGTTTGTTAGGGCCCATAGTTCCAATGCAAAAATGGCCAGCTGATTCACAATTTTCATCCCGCCTTCATCTTTCGGGGTCTTTACATCCCAAAAGCCTTAGTTAAAAGCCTTCCCCGGCTCGCCGGGATAGGTCTTTGCAGGGTATCCAGTATTTCTGTATTGCTGGCAATTCCCATCGCATGAAGCATGGTAGCACCAAGATCTTGAGGGGCGATAGGGTCATCCTTAACAAAAGCTCCTTGCTTATCGGTTGACCCGATTACCTGTCCACCTTTTACCCCTCCCCCGCAAAGCGAACCGGAAAAAGCATGCCCCCAATGGTCGCGGCCCCCACCACCATTATGAATGGGACTACGACCAAACTCTCCCGTCCAAACCACAAGAGTTGAATCCAATAGCCCCCGCATTTTCAAATCTTCCAACAGGGCGGAATAAGCCCTATCGCCAATGGGAAGCAGGTGGTTCTTACATCGTTCCGCATTTTTGTTGTGTGTGTCCCAAGCGGGCGAATCGTCTTTGTCCCCGGGTAACCTAGTCCAATTGGCCTGAATGAACGGAACCCCCGCCTCCACCAATCTCCTTGTCAAAAGCAGACTTTGGCCCCACCGATTCGATCCATATCGTTCCCGGGTTTTTTCGCTTTCCTCGTGAATTTTAAAGGCTTTGGCAATTGGCCCATTCCGAATCATGGCAAACGCATCTCTCATTTGACGCGATTGGGCAAGTCCGGCTTGGGAAAACCGTCTCTGCATAATTTCCCATAAACCGGCACGATCGTTGATTCGGTCTGCCGCCATCCCTTCAGGTAGGCTTAATCCGGCGATTTCGAAATCCAATTTTGAGGGATCACAATGAACCAACCAAGGATCATTGAGTCTTCCTAAAAAACCCCCACCTTGACCGGGCCAAGGAATACCACCAGTGTTCCAAATGTGATCAGGGAGGGTAATCGAGGAAGGAATCCCGGGGCGATCAGGCTTCAAATGGCGAATTAAGGCACCAAAGGAGGGGTGATCATTGGGAAAACCAACCTTGGCATTTTCCGTTTGCAGGGGTTGATGAGGAACACCCGTGAGCATCCAATAGCCACTCGACGAATGTGCGTTATCCGCTGTGGTACACGACCTAAGGACGCAAATGTTCTGGGCATGCCTGGCAGCCAAGGGCATCAATTCGCAATATTGAATCCCCGGTACAGTGGTGGAAATAGGCTTGAATTCGCCACGAATTGCTTCGGGGGCTGTGGGTTTGGGATCCCAAGTTTCATGCTGAGGCGGACCACCCAAATGAAATAGCATGATAACAGACTTGGCTTTGCCAAATCCTGGCCCCTGAGGAATCAAAGGTTTGGCTCCCTCAATTGATTGGGCCAAATGGCCAAGGGCCGGGCCACCACCCACGGCGGAAGCCAACCGAAGCCAATCCCTTCTCATAAGGGACGGCTCAGGGGCTTGTTTTGGAAAAGAAGAAAAATGACCATTCATGTCTTTGGTCCAAGGAAGGTACCTAGAGTTTACTCCAAATTCCCGGATTTGAACACCCAAATTACCTGAATTTGGTCCTCACCCGGTTCGCCAACATCCTGCACCTCGATTCAGGAACCCTATTCGGGAATCAGGCTTAGAGTATTAGGGGTTTCTAGGTGTCAATGTCAAGATGCTTTCGCATTGGATTTCGACAGTTTTATACCGTTAGAAACAGTGTAAAATATGGGTTTTGAACTTGGAAACCCAAGACAATGAAACCCGAAAAGAGAAGAAGACCCGATTGGTCTATTCGCTTCCTCCCGGGGAGAACCTAAAAAAAACCGGGCAACACTCAACCGGGGAACAAGCATGAATTTTTTCAAAATACCAACCTTGCTAGGTCTATTCCTTTTATCGGGTTGGACGGCCCATGCCAAAGACCCGCAAAAAGCAAGGATTGTGGTGATTGCCACGGCCCCGGATCATGCATGGAATACGCATATGTATTCGGAGGAATGCAAGTTGTTAGTCCGCTGCCTTAACCAAAATCCGGGGGTGGATGCGGTTTTTTCTGCCGATCTGGACTGGCCCAAGGACCCCAAAGTGCTCGAAGGGGTCAAAGGGATTGTGTTTTATTCCCGTGCGGCGGGAGACATTGTTTTCGATCCGAAAAGGCGTAAGGAAACGGCAAAATTATTTGATTCAGGTGTCGGCTTTGCAACCATTCATTGGGCCACAGCGGCCAATGATGCCAAAATGGGACCAGATTATCTGGCACTCTTGGGGGGGTGGTTTCACCTCAATCACTCCGGCCTCAATGTCGGCAAATACCCATTGCAACAAATCGATTCGGCCCATCCCGTATGCAACGGGTGGGTTCCCTATCCGCTACACGATGAAATCTACTTAAACCTCAAATATCACCCAGCCACCAAGCCCTTGGTAAAAGTGACCATCGGTGGAAAGGACCAAACGGTAGCCTGGGTCCTGGAGCGAAAAGGGCCAAATGGTGGACGAAGTTTTGGCACAACACTGGGCCACTTTCACGACAATTTTCGTATCGAGGCTTTTCGTCGCATGATTGTCAATGGAATCCTTTGGAGCGCGGGGCTTGATGTGCCCAAGGATGGCGCCAAGGTTTCCGCCACGAAGGATGAATTGACATTGCCACCCCCTTCGCCTGCTAAGTGATTGGCGGAGAAAACTAGCAAAGGTAGCTACAAAACGGGGTTGTTATCCATTTGGAAAAGGATAACAACCCATTTGATCGACTGGCCTGGCAATTTACTTAACGCGCACCAATTTCATAATGCGACCCGAGACATTCCAGTCCTGAACATAAAGATTTCCATCTTTGTCCCATGAAGAGCCATGGGTCCCGCTAAAAACCCCTTCAATCCACTGTTTTTGGGGAATGTTAAAGCTTCCCCCTTTTGCGGGGTCAGGGTTGTGACCCAACACTGCCATAATCGTGTTGTTTTTGTCAAGAATGACCACCCGACCTTGGAGATCCGGAATAGAGACATAATCCCCTTGAACCACGGCGGATGTGGGCATTCCAAGGCCGGTAGCCACCTCGCCTTGGAATTCTCCCTCGAGGGAATAATGAACCAACCGACCTTTGGGTTGGTGATTGCGGTCGCAAACCAACAGTCGGGGTGGGTTGTAGCGGGTGTCTAATGTCATCCCGTGGGCGGTGTTGAATTCCTTGAGGCCGTTGCCTTTGGAACCAAAATGACTTAAGTATTTTCCAGTGCTATCGAACCGGAAAATATGGTTTGTGGCATAGCCATTGGAAAGAAAAATATCTCCATTGGGGGCAACAGTAATGGCGGTTGGGCTATATTGTTTCATTTTAAGCCCGGATTCTTCGGGAAATGGCAGTTTCAAAACAATGTCGCCTGTTTGGGAATTGAATTTTATCCCCTCGCCATTGGCATTTCGGGCTCCGTAAATGAACTCCCCTTTTTCCTCATCTCGGATTTTCATATCGTGGATGTTTGAATATTTTTCGCCAACGAACCGACGAATTACTTTGCCCTCTGGGGAGAAAACAAACACCCCGGCTTGGGCACTGGTGTAGATGTTTCCTTCCTTGTCAACAACAACGCCGCCGTGTGTCGGCCCGATGACAGATTTTCCATCGGCACCAAGTCCCCATCCTGGAACGGTGTCAAATGTCATAAGTCCAGAACCCATTCGGACCGGTTTGGGAAGGTCCTGGCCAAAAGCCGGCAAGGCAAAACCAAAGACCAAGGCAAGGAAAGCCAATCGATTCTTCATAAACCAGGACTCCTTAAGGAGAGGGGTGCCGCCGTGATCGAATCAAAAATTGACCCGAAACATAACGACAAGGCACGGATCGGTGGGGGGCTTTGGATCATTATCTAGCGGTCGTGGCGGTATTTCAATCTGATTGGAAACTTACCGAGACCACGAGGTGGTAAATCCGGATTTGTAAAGGAAGTCACCCTAATTGGCACAAAACCAAGGTCTTTTCCATTTCGTTTGCCTATTAGCTTTCAATCAACGCGGATGGCTTATCCGACAAACACTCCTTTACGCGCTTTTGGGTTGTACCCAAAACCCTTTCCTATTGGCATTTAGGATGGCAAAAATAGCTTCAGGGAGGTAGGATGAATGAACAGAGGCGATCCCTAGCGCCGATAATTTTAACGGCCCACTCCACAAAGGGCTTTGATTCCCGTGCCATTGCCAACCTTAGGAAAAACCGTGAATTCCCCTGCACAAAGTGGATTCCTGTCAAGCCCCGAGACGCAAGTCTCGCCCAAAAACCCTTCCCGGCGGGGTTTTTTGCAAATGGGTGCCCTTGGCCTTGGAGGCTTTACCCTTCCCCGTTTATTGCAAGCAGAGGCCGCCTCGGGAATCCGCTCCTCCACAAAATCCGTTATCCTCATTTACTTGGTTGGTGGCCCACCCCATCAGGATATGTTTGATCTAAAACCCAATGCCCCCAAAGAAATCGCGGGACCTTGGAAACCGATCTCGACCAATATTCCGGGCATCCAGATTTGTGAAGCCTTTCCGCGCCTTGCCCAAATGATGGACAAATTTGCCCTAATCCGTTCCCTTGTGGGCAATCAATCCGATCACGATGCTTCCCAAGTTTTCCATGGACACAATCCTCAAAAACTGAAGCCGGAAGGGGGATGGCCCCAATTTGGCTCTACCATTGGCAAAATCCAAGGCCCGGCGGCGGAGGGTATGCTTCCCTTCATTAGTCTCTGTTATCCCTGCACCCATGGCCCTTATAACGAGCCCGGACCAGGATATTTGGGGCAATCCCTCTCTCCCTTTCGCCCTTTGGGCCCCACACGCCAAGACATGATTTTGCGATCCGAACGAACGGGGGGACTAAACGACCGCAAAGCCCTTTTACAAAGCTTTGATCAATTTCGCCGGGAAGTGGACGCGTCGGGTTCGGCAGAGGGAATGGACGCTTTCAACCAACAGGCGTTTGGACTTCTGACTTCTTCCAAATTGTGCCAGGCGCTTGACATTTCAAAAGAGTCTTCCAAAACCATTTCCCGTTATGGCACCGGAAATCCAAAGGTTTTTATCGATGATAATGGTGCCCCGCGTGTTCCACAAAGCATGCTCTTAGCTAGGCGACTCATTGAAGCAGGGGTTCGAGTGGTCACTTTGAACTATAGTAAATGGGATTGGCACGGAGGGGACAACAACTCCATTTTCAAACGGGAAGCGGAAGATTTCCCTGTTTTGGACCAATGCCTTAGCGCATTGGTCGAGGACCTCCATCTCCGGGGCTTGGGAAATGACTGTTCCGTGGTGGTTATGGGCGAGTTTGGGCGAACCCCAAAGATCAACAGCCAAGTGGGCCGTGACCATTGGCCCGCCGTAAACTTCGCCCTAATGGCGGGCGGTGGCATGAAGACCGGCCAAGTCATTGGGTCCACCGATAAGATTGGCGGCGAAGCCAATCAGCGTCCGGTTACTTTTGGCGAAATCTATGCCACCTTGTACCAAAATCTGGGTGTGGATACCCAATCCATCACCTTGCCGGACCTTCGCGGTCGGCCTCAATATTTGGTGGAAGACCAGACTCGGCCTATGGTGGAACTGGTGTAATAAAGAGCCAATAGCAAGGTCCGCCCTTGGCGTTCTAAAAAAAACTACCCTACATGGCCCCGTAATGACCCCGAAACTTACCCCAAACTGCGACATTCAGAAGACACAATTGATCTCAATTGAGCAATCCATTGAGAATTGAACATTGGATCAAACTTCTGGAAAACAAGCGTTTGGTGGGTTTTTATCGAGAAAAAAAGAAGAGGGCCCTCCCGGATTCGAACCGGGGAATAACGGTTTTGCAAACCGTTATTTGGTTTCCCCAAAGCCTTTTGGTGAAAGGGACTTAGGAACGCCGGGGAAACCTACTGTGCCGTCTACTGTGCCGTTGGGCAAGCCTTCCCCAGGTAACCTCCAAGAAGTCATTGAGGCATGGGATACCCTGCCCGATGCGATTCGGACCACCATCCTTGAACTGGTCGAGGCCTCCAAGCCTGTTGATCCTCCACCATTGGGGGCTGTATTATCAAACCGATTGAACACCTGGCCACGAAAGACAGGGGCCAACTCAAAACGAATTCGACGGGATAGGCTTTAGGAATTTAGGAATTTAGGAATTTAGCCCCCCCTATGGGGCATGGTCTATGCGTTTTCGTTTTTGCATATACCCCCCTACGAATTAACGAAAGAACGAATTAAGTCGGTGTTGCCCTCAAGTGTGGGGCTGTTGACGCGTTGACGAAAGCCCCCTACGTCAGAACGAATTAAGCA
>SIAL01000189.1 GCA_009691815.1 Gemmataceae bacterium
GACGGATTAGGCGGCTATGGTCTTTTCGGGATGCAGCTTTAACCACCTTGCCCGGCGGACCCAATAAAAACGAACCGGCAAAAACAGATCAACCACCTCATCGGAAATCAACAACCCACCCAACACCGGTAGCGCCATAGGGGCAAGCACCTCGGCGCCAACGCCTTGTGCGAATACCATTGGAAAGATGGCTAAGATGGCCACTCCTTCGGTCAGTAATTTTGGTCTTAACCTATGCACTGCCCCTTCTAGGATGGCCTCCCTTAGCTCCTCAAGGGACTGGATATTTTCGAGGCCGCCTCGTTTGTCAATCGCCTCGCGAAGATAGACCATCATGATGATTCCGGTCTCGGCCGCCATCCCAAAGCAGGCGATGAAGCCAACCCAAACGGCGATACTAAAGTCGTGGGGAGGCGTGTCCCAGCCGAATTGGATTTTGGGAAAGAAGTAAAGGAAGAAGGCGCCTCCCGCCAAGGCTTCGGGCAAAGCCAGCATGATCAAAACGGAATCCATCCAGTCCTTATAGGTCATATAAAGGAGGACAAAGATCACTAAAACCACTAAGGGAAAGGCGATTAAGAGCGTCCGGGCCGCTCGTACCTGATGTTCGAATTCGCCGCTCCATTCGATGTGGACCCCTTCGGGAAGGGTGACTTTTTGCTCCACGACTCTTCGAGCCTCTTCAATAAACCCAACCATGTCCCTCCCGCGTACATTCAGGGTTACGGCATTCATCATTTGGCCATTTTCGCTTTTGATCATGGCGGGGCCTTCGGTCACCTTGATGACCGCGAAGGCGGTAAGGGGAACCAGTTTTTTACCTCCGGATAAATGAACCGACCCGATCCGGTGGTTTTTATCGTTTTGCAAAACCCTATTTTCCCCATCCGGTTCCTTTTCCGTTTTGGTGGATAGGGACCCCGTTACCAGCAGCTTTCGAACAACATCCTCATCTTCCCTTTCCACGCGGGAATAGCGAATTCGCACGGGAAACCGCTCGCGTTTTTCGACGGTTTGGGTGACCTGCCTACCTCCTATGGCGGTCTCAATTGCCAATTGGGCATCCTCGACGGTAACCCCAAAGCGGGCGGCCCTTTCCCTATCGATTTCAATTTCCAGATAGCCTTTGCCCATGATGGGTGCGGCGACTACATCCCTCGCACCGGGGACAGGCTTTACGGCTTTTTCCACCTCTTTGCAAATGCGGTCAATGGTGGAAAGGTCCGGGCCAAACACCTTGATGCCAACATCGGTCCTGACTCCGGTGGAAAGCATTTCAATTCGGTTAATGATGGGTTGGGTAAAGATGTTGCTCCAACCGGGGATTTGAAGAACCCGGCCCATTTCATCATCAATAAGATCTCCTTTGGGGCCACCCTGCCTTTTCCAGAGGATCACCCATTGTTGAAAATCGGTTTCAAGGCTTTGGCGAAGCTCCCCAAACCGGGCTGGAACCGTTTCCGCATCCCGTTTGCCTAGCCTATCGGCGAGGGTGGCATCCAACAATTCTGTTATTTCCCGCCCCAAATCCCCCGTGGGTTGTTTGCCAAGGTCCCTTGAACCGATCAGCAACTCTTCCATACCTAGCCATACAAAGGTCCCGGTTCCCAAGTAGAAAAGCTCCCGGTCCAGTTTGCGCACCTCATCTTGCCAAAATTGATCCCGTAAGGTGGTTAATTCGGCAACCAATCTGTCGGCTAGAACCGGAGGTTTGCCGGAAATCCTAGAACGGACATATTCCAACGCCGTAGGGATGACCTGCATGGCTTCGGCCGGGTCCTTGAGCAAATTTTTCTCCGCCAAAGCCTCCGTCAAAAGGCGAGCCTGTTTCTCCACCTCACCCGGAGATATGTGTCGCGCCATGGCCAGTCCGATTCCCGGGAGAAGGTGGGTGTGCATTTCTAAAAGAAGTTCCGGCGATAGGGTTTTATCCGGGCCAAGCCACCGTGATCCCCCCGTGCAATGGCTTACCACCCGTTGGATCAACTCCATACCAAGCCGAAGGGCAAGTTCCCTTTCCATTTCAACAAACCGAAGCGAGGCAAGTTCCCTTTGAACCTCATCGTATCGTTCCAAGGCTTTCTGGGCGGCTTCGTTCAAAAGGGAAGAACGATCCTCCTGATCCCAGCCCGGGGCGATAAGGCCGACCCTTTCCAATTCGCGCAAGGTGATGATGGTCTGCTTTAGGGCATCCGCAAATGCGAGGACCCTGCGAGGCCAAATCGCTTTGGGGCGAAAGTTGATGAAGGTTTCCACCATGTCAAGAGGCGCGGGATCGGTGGGTGTGTCGGCCCTCCCCGCTTTGCCTACGACGCTTTCGACCTCGGGAAACCCACGGACCAAGGCATCCCGAGCCTTGAGGTCGTCAATCGCTTGGGTGATACTTGCCCGGGGTACGGTCACCGGCATATCTAGGGTGGTTCCCTCATCCAGAGCGGGCATAAAGGAGACGCCAATTTTGGGAAAGCCGTAAGCCCACAGACCGACCAATATAAGAGTCGAAATGGAGAGAAATTGGTTAAACGATCCATGGGTGGACAGGGTGGTGATGGTTGCCACCACCGCGAAGACGGAAAGAAACAGAATACGCCACGCGGATTCGGAGGCACCCATGCCGAGAATCGCCTGAAGGGGGAATAGCCCCGAGGCCAAAATCAATAATACGGCGAAAAGCCACATGACCAGGTTGCGTCTGGGCAAGAACCACGAAAGGAAAGGGCGGTAAATCCCGATGAAAGAGCGAACGATCCAGTTTTCCTGCTCGGATTTCAGGCGACCTTTGAGGAAAATGGGAATCAAGGCCGGGACCAAGGTCACCGAAAATAAGGCGGTGCCAATGAGGGCGAAACTCTTGGTGAACGCAAGGGGATGGAATAGTTTTCCCTCGCGACCAGTGAGGAGAAACACCGGGATGAAGGAAAGGAGCATGATGAGGACGGAAAAAAAGACGGGCCGGCCCACCATGATACAAGCCGGCAAAACCAGGGAGGCGATGTCCCCGGTGATGGGTTGGTCACCAAACTTTTTCTTCAAATGATGGGTGGCGTTTTCCACCATCACAATGGCCTGATCGACAAGGATTCCAATCGAAATGGTGATCCCGGCAAGGGACATGATGTTGGCCTGTATGTCGACAATTCCCAACACGCGAAGCGCCCACATCATGGTAAAGGAAAAAAGCACAGACAAGGGTAAGGTCACGCAGATGATGAAAACACTGCGGATGTGACCGAGGATCAAAAGGATTGCGAAGGCGGCGATAAGCATTTCATGCCACATCACCTCAGCCAAAGTATGGATGGCCCCGAGGATGAGTCGGGTGCGATCATACGCGGGGACAATGCGCACGCCCGGGGGCAGGCTTGGCGTCAGTTCACGGATCCTTTCCTTGACCCGTTCGGTGACGGCCATCGGGTTTTCGCCATGACGCATGAGGACCACCCCGCCGACCACCTCGGATCCGTTTTTTTCGAAAACCCCGCGGCGAAAACGGGTGCCCAACTGAACCGTCGCAATGGTCTTAACATAAATCGGGATACCATCCACCTCTCGGATGACGGTGTTCTCGATGTCTTCCTTGCTTTTGATCCAACCGATACCCCGGACGATGTACTCCGCGTTGTTTTTTTGAATGACCCCACCGCCCGCGGGACTATTGCTTTTGGAAATGCCCTCATAAAGTTCTCCCAAAGTCACACCATAAGCCCGTAGTCTTTCCGGCTGAATATCCACTTGATATTCCATGGGCATACCACCGACGCTGGCAACCTCGGCAACCCCCGATGTGGCATTCAAATGCGGGGCAATAAGGTATTTGTTCAGGGCCCAAAGTCGGGAAATCTCAACCGGGGTTTTGGGCTCAGGTTCCACCGTGTACCAAAAAATCTGGCCAAGGGAGGTGGCATCGGGAGCAAGGTAGGGGACGACCCCTTCGGGCAATTTATCCCCCGATTCGGCCAATTTTTCCAGAACCCTTTGTCTGGCGAAGTAAAAATTGACATGGTCTTCGAAGATCACCGTGATCATCGAAAAATTGAACTCGGAAGACGAACGGATGGTGCGAACGCCAAAAAGCCCCTGCAATTTTCGAGAAATCGGGTAGGTGACCTGATCTTCGATTTCCCGGGAGCTTCGCCCCGGCCAATCGGCGAAAACGATCACCTGGTTTTCCCCCAGATCAGGAATGGCGTCGATGGGCGTGTTTATAACGCAAACGATTCCCCAAGCCGCAAGGACAAAGGCTGCAACAATCACCAAAAACCGATTGCGGATGGAAAACTCTATCCAGCGCTCGATCATGGAGAGGTTCCTTCCTTGGACTTTCCATTGGTTTGTGCCGATTTTAGATCCTTAAGTCGTTTGAGCGCTTTGGCCGGATTGCTTTTCGCGGTTTCCACACAGCTATCGCAGCAGACAAATACGGTTTGTCCCTCCAGTTGGAGTTTGATCGGAACACCCATGGAACCGAGGGGTGTTTTCTCCTGAACCACGCAGAGTTTTTGCGCAAGGGCCAGGCTTTTTTCCGGAGGTGAAAGCTTTGCCAAATTGGAGGCGATGGTAGCGACTTCATCGGTCGGGGTGGTGGGTCTAATGTTACGGACCGGTTCTTTCACCCCGGTACTGCCAAAGTAGATGGAACCAACGCTAGGGTTAAGCCGCGTCTCGGCATCGATTAAAAAGGCACCCTGAGTGACGACCTCGTCCCCCTCTTTGAGGCCCGCGTACACGGGAAAGGCAAAGTGCCCATCAGGCATTTTCATGCGCGGCCCAAGTTCAACCGTGGTCCCTTGAAAAACGCCTGGGCTTTCCTGACGATAAACCACCTTGCGATCCCCCGTATCAATGACGCTGTCCTCAGGAATCGCCAGAACCTTTCCCCCTTTTACAACGAAGGGGAAAAGATGTGTCCCTTCGGGCCCCTTAAAGTTCAGCAAGCCCACCGCATCGGTTGTCAAGCGCACCTGGGTCGCCATGCCCGGGTGCAGGCGATTGCCGGGGTTTGCCATCTCAAACCGCACCGAAAGGGTTCGACTTTCTTGGTCTACATGAGGATAAATAAAAGTTAAGGTTCCTTTGAATTTCTCCTCGGGGTAGGCCCTAGTTGTGGCACTCACCCCCCAAGCGATCTCCAGGGCAGGTTTTCCCAAACCCTGTTTGTGGAGGGCCGGAAAGAAGCCCAAGTCGTCCTCGTAGAGGTGGGCTAGGATCCAGACTTTTTCGAGGTTAACAACATCGTAGAGAGGGCTTCCCTCATCGACATATTGGCCTTCTTTGGGATATTTCTTTAGCACATGACCCGTGATGGGCGAGCGAATGGTGAGGTTTTTTACCGCCAACCCGGTCCGAAGTATGTTGTCGATCTCCTCTTTTCCAACGCCCCACAATTCCAATCGTTCCCGGGAGATTTTTTCCAAAACGAGGTTGTTTGACCGCCTCGCATCCAGCAGATTTTGCACGGTAACGACAAGGTCGGGGCTGTAGATGACGGCAAGATCATCCCCAATGTGGACCATCTGTCCCGTCTGGTTGACAAGGAGTTTTTCAATCCGGCCTTTTACCCTAGAGGCGACATGCTTTTGTTCCCGTTCATCAAATTCCACGGTTCCCACGGTGGAAAGTTCCTTGACGAGGGGTACGAAGGAAACCGGCAGGGTTTTGATGCCGGCCAGGATCATCCGGTAAGGGGTAAGTTGGACCCGGTTGATGGCGCCCGGTGGGAGAATATCAGCGATATCGAGGCTTTTTTTGCGTTTGCTAAGCCCCATAAAGCAGATAGGGCATTTTTCACCCTTTTTCTCTGTGGAAAAGGTCGGATGCATCGGGCAGAAATATTCAAAGCCCGAGGCGATCGCCTCGGAAACGGGCTTTGCCCAGGACCACTTTTCCCAAAGGGCGAGAAGGGTATCCCAATTGGCGAGGGTTAACCCGATCAAGGCAAGAATGAAAACAAACCGCAGCCGGGCCAAGGGGGTTAAAACAAAAAGCCGCCACCAGCTCATTCGTATGGGAAGGGTTGTACTTTCTAAAGTTGGCATGGCCTTCTCTCCAGGGGATCCTCAATTTACCTACACTTTAGCATAGAGCTTTCGCATTTGGCATAACCGTAAAAGACCGCCAATTCCTGATGAAAATCGACTAAATCAACCCTGTTGGATATCCGCAGAATCCTACGATTGGAAAAACCGGGACCCGGATAAGGTTTTTTTGAGGGGGGTGCTTAATTCCAGAGCAAAACCCGTTCGCCACCTCGGGTGCTTCCAATGGGACAAGGACCGTGGTGAATTCAGTTACCAACAGGTTTTTTTCCAAAAATCCCAATCCCCATTGACAACCAAAATCTAGTCCTATAGGATTAAATTGGTCCGGTTCCCATCCTTTCTTCGGTTTCCACAAGGAGTTGCACCATGTTTATACCTTGAATGGCCCGAAATGAGACTTTTATTCCAGCTGGCTTGCAGCTGGAATAGGCCCTAATTTACCCTGAGAGATTGTTACGCCTTTTTTGGGAAGGTGCCCAGAATGGCTAAGCGGCCTCGGTTGTTGTTTTCCCATGAGGATTTAAAGGTTCTTGCTCAGCAGCGTTAGGAGCATCCCGATCCCCGAGTCCAATAAAGGTTTGTAGTTTTGTGGTTGATCAGCCAAAAAGTAACGCACCATCAAGCAGCCAAGTTGGCCGGTGTATCGCGGGCCACGGCGCAGCGCTATGTGGCCATTTACCGGGAAGGGGGCGTGGTCGCCTTGCAACAATTCCATTGGTGCAAGCCGGTCAGCGAAATGATGCAGCATCGGGAAACCTTGGAAGAATCGTTTGGCAAGAACCCGCCGCACACCTTGGCCGAGGCCTGCGCACGGATCAAGGAGGAAACCGGCCTAGAACGCCGCCCGACGCAGG
>SIAL01000190.1 GCA_009691815.1 Gemmataceae bacterium
GAGCTTGCCACAGCATTTTTGGCGGTTTTTGGAGTTTTATCCACTCGGGGTTGGGAAAACCTACCAACCTGTGTGGCCAATTCTAAAAGGCCGCCTGAACCCGTTGGGTCAAAATTCGAATGATGGGTTTTGTAGGGCAGGCTGTTATAGCACTGCCCAAATACCACACTTCTTACGGCCTAATACGCTTCGGGTAGGGAACCGGATTGCCCGGGCAAGCCGTTCCAAATGGGAACTATGTATTGCTGAATATCGGCCCAACAAGGCAACGCATCCTTGGAACGCATTGTTTTCCTGACCTTGGTGGCGGTAACAGCAGGACGGGTGGTCCGTCGATTCGATTGTGTCTGCCGAGTGGATCGTTTCATGGGAAACCCTCAAAGCAAAAGCACAAAGCCGCCGCTGTGAGCTTCCCTACTCGTAGTGTGATTCTCTTCCCTGAACCGCAATGGCCTGCACAAACTTGCCCCAATCGGAACAAGTGCTACCACTCATAATACGCTTGCAATCGGAGCATGTGATCAAAAAAAATAATAAAAGGCGAATTTTCACGGTTTGTTAATATAACGGGGCCTTGCCAATTAAGGCCCCCATGATCTCAAAAAACGGTTTCTAGCCCAACCAATCAGGGCGAATTCCAACCCCGGGCAATTTGACCAAACTGACACTGGTAATCTGTGGATTGTCCAGCATCGCCTTCACGGCCCCCTCGGGCGGCAAGGCATCGAGGTTCAGTACCCCAATGGCCTCTCCCCCTTGGGTTTCGCGACCGACATTCATGCCCCCAATGTTTACGGAATGCTGCCCCATGATGTTGCCTACGAAACCGATGAGGCCCGGAACATCTTGATGCGAAAAGATCAACAGGACCCCGTCCAAGGGTGCGTCGACTTTGTAATGGCCGATTTGCACTAGCCGCAAGTACTGATTGCCAAAGGTAGTTGCGGAAATGGTATAGGACTTTGTTTCCGTATAGAGGACAACCTTGATCAGGGAGCTGAAATCCCCCTTTTGGGTGCTGGACTGCTCAATGATTTCCATCCCGCTCTCGGTGGCAAGGACCCTAGCGTTTACGATGTTGACCTGTTCCAAATGGTTTTCCAAAAGGCCCGCCGCAAAGGCCGAAGTTATCAGGCGAGTTGGTTTGGCGGCGATCTCACCTCGATAGTGAAGCTCGGCTTTCTTGATTGCGCCACGAGCCATTTGGCTCGACAAAAGCCCCAATCGGCGGGCCAAATCGATCCAAGGCGCGAATTCTTCGAGTTCGGCTCGATCAAGCGCCACCATGTTGATTGCGTAGCGAATTTGACCTTTGGTAAGATAATCCACCAAAAGTTGTGCCGATTCCTTGGCAACCAACAGCTGCGCCTCGATGGTGGCGGCACCCAGATGGGGGGTGAGAACGATATTGGGGCAACTCAAAAACGGGTGTCCAGCCACCAAAGGCTCTTCCACAAAAACATCAAACGCCGCCCCGGCGAGGTGGCCCGAGGTGAGAGCCTCGGCCACGGCCTCTTCGTTGTAGATGCCTCCCCGGGCGCAATTGACGACTCTGGCCCCCATGGGAAGCAAGGCGATCCGCCGGGTGTCGAGCAGGTTTGTCGTTTCAGGAGTTAGTGGCGTGTGGGCGGTTACAAAATCGCACTGCGGCAGCAACTCGTCCACGGTGGCGGCCGCTTTGACACCGATTTGGGTAATGGCGGCGGGAGACAACACGGGGTCGTAGCCCACGACATTCATCCCCAATCCCAAAGCCGCCCGACGGGCCACTTCGCGCCCGATTCGGCCAAGGCCAATAATGCCAAGCGTCTTGCCTGTTAGCTGACTACCAAGGAATTTCCCCTTTTCCCATTTCCCGGCCTTCATCGAGGCGTCGGCGGCGGGGATGAGCCTGGCCATGGACATCAGCATCGAAATGGTATGTTCGGCCGTGGAGATGGTGTTGGCGTCCGGGGTGTTCATGACGATGATGCCGCACCGGGTGGCGGCGGCTACATCGATGTTGTCCACACCCACCCCGCCCCGTACTACCGCCCGCAACTTGCCGGGCTTGGTGAGTAGCTCGGCGGTCAGGCGGGTTCCCGAACGGACAATGCAGCCATCGGCCCCTTCTAGGGCGGCCTTGAGTTCGGCGCCCTTGAGTCCGGGCCGGTTGTCGATTTCAATCCCGGCGGCGATCAAAAGGTCTTGACCGGGTTTTTCCAATTTGTCGCAAATGAGTACTTTTGGCATGGGACTAGGCCCCTGCCTTCCACGAGGCAAAGGCTCGTTGGGCCAAGGAAACCCCGGCACCGGATTCCAATTTGTGGCCAAGGTCCGAAAGGACCATTTCCAAGGCGCTTACCGCGGCAAGGACCTCGAAGAAATCGATGTAGCCCATGTGGGCCAAGCGGATGATCTTGCCCTTCATGGTGTCTTGACCGCCCGCGATGCGGATGCCATGCTCCTTTTCCAATCGACTCAAAATGGCGGAGCCGTCAATCCCCGAGGGAATCTCGTAAACCGTCAGGCCAGAAGTCGGATTGACCCGGGCGAACAGCTTGAGGTTGAGGCCCACGGCGGCGGCGCGGGCGGCGGCGGCCATCCGTTCATGGCGCTGCCACACCTTTTCCATCCCCTCCGCCTTGATCCGCGCCAGACTGAAGGTTAGCGCCTTGATAAGCGTGTTGGCGGGGGTGAAGGGGGTGTCGTTGGCCTTGAGGTTTTCCCGATATTTGCGCAGGTCAAAATAAAACGAGGCGGCAGGACCGGTGGCCAAGGTCTCATCCACCCGTTTCCAACCCTTGTCACTTACCGAGACAAACGCCAGACCCGCGGGAAGCATCAGCGCCTTTTGCGATCCGGTTACACAGAAATCTATGTTCCAATCGTCCGTCCGGCACTCCATCACCCCAAGTCCGGAGATGGCGTCGACAATGAACACGGCCGCGGTTTCCTTGACCATCGCGCCCAAACCCTTGATATCGTTTCGAACCCCGGTGCTGGTTTCGCTTAAGGTTGCCGTGACGACGGCCGTATCGGGATGATCCTTGAGGGCCTGGGCCAGTTGGTCCGGGGTAATGGCTTCGCCATAGGGACAGGTCACTTCGACAACGACCGCCCCAAAGGCTTTGGCAATGTTCTTCCAGCGTTCCCCCCAACGACCGCTGATGCAGCAAAGGACCTTGGTCCCCGGGCGAATGACATTGGTGAGGGCAGCTTCCATTCCCCCGGTACCCGAACTGGTGAGAACACAGATTGGGTTTTTGGTGCAGAATACCAGCTGGAGATCGGCCACCACCGCGGCGAGAACGGATCGAAATTGCGCGGATCGGTGAAAAGTAACGGGTCTTGCCAGCTCAAGGAGTGTTTCCTCGGGAACGGGGGTCGGTCCGGGACAAAGCAAACGAGGTTTCATGAAAAGATCCGAAGCATAAGGGCCAAAAACAAAAGGGTCCGCAAACGCAGACCACCCTTTTATTCTAGCCCGGATGTTTCATGGGTTCCAATCGGGGCGGGATTTTTTGGGTAGACTGACTAACCTAAATCGAATTGGGTGCTCCTTTTGGGCCATTTTTCCCGCTTTTGACAGAACCTGCCCTGAATTGCCCCTTTTGGAGGAGCCGGGGAACCCCTCCCACCCTGATTATTTCCATCAGTTACCTGATCGTGGATAGCTTTTCTGAGCTTCCCATGTAGTAATGAAGTAGAATATCCTCGGTCAGCCCGCTTGGTTTCCTTCCTCATAAACCGTCGCTATCGTTCCCTCCCATGAAAAACGACTCCTACATCAGTCGACGAAACCTCCTTTGTCGGGGTGCTTCCGGAGTATTGGGGTTGTCGCTTCCCACGCTCCTATCCGCCGCGGGTCGCTCGGGTGTGGGCAAGGCGAAAAATGTTTTGGTCATCCTCGAGCAGGGTGGTCTTTCCCACATTGACACTTGGGACCCCAAACCCGAAACGATCGCGGAGCACAGAAGCCCCCACAAACCGATTGCCACCCGGGTCCCGGGAATGCGGTTTACCGAACTCCTTTCAGAGACCGCCAAGGTAGCGGACAAATTGACCGTTATCCGCTCCATGCACCATTCCAAAGAAGGGGCAAGCGGACATCCCGAAGGGACAAAGTATTTGCTTTCCGGGTGCCACCCTTCCAGCCCATTAAAAATGCCGGACATGGGTTCCGTGGCATCCAATGTTCTTGGCAAAAGCAACCGATCCCTGCCCCCCTATGTAATGGTTCCAGGCAATCATGAACAGGCGGACCAGACGAGTGTCGGCTTCCTTCCCGCCGGCCACAGCGTGTTCAAAACGGGGGGAAACGACCTCTCTTCCCCGAATTGGAAGGTGGGCCCTTTGGATCCTCGGCCGGATACCCCTGTTCAAAGGCTTACAGGCCGTCGGGATTTGTTGACCGGTCTGGCGGGGGCCATGGATACTTTTTATGCCCAGGCGTTTGACACACTGACCAGCGATCAGGTTGCAAAAGCCTTTGATTATACCCATGAGCCCGAACATGTAAGAAAGAGTTACGGGACCGGCCACCGGGGCGCCTGCTATTTGGTGGGAAGAAAGTTGATTGAGGCGGGGGTCCGCTTTGTCACAGTGGATGTCCGGTGGCCCCTTACCCAAGAGGTCCCCGGCGGATCCAACCTCAACTGGGACCATCACGACCTGATCTATACGCCGGGTTCCTGTGGAACGGTCCGAGACAAGGGCGGCGGCGAGGGGCGTTACGGAATTGGCCACTGGGTGATGATGGGTTCCACCGACCGGGCCTTTGCGGCTCTGATCCGCGATTTAGACGAACGGGGCCTGTTGGCGGAAACTCTTGTCTGTTTTGTTACCGAATTTGGACGAACGCCACGCTTGAATAAGTTTCAGGGGCGAGATCATTGGCACCACGCCTATTCGATCGCCTTGGCAGGGGCGGGTGTTCCCGGCGGACAGGTTATCGGTGCCACCGATCGGGAGGGAGGCAAGGTGGTAAGGGATCCGTACACCCCCGAGTCTTACGCCGCCACCGTCTATGAAAAACTGGGCATTGACCGAACCAAACCCCTCTATACTTCAAGCAATCAACCCATTTTTCTCGATCAGGGTGCCTCCCCCATCCAGCAAGTATTTTAGAAAATCCGCTAGGACCTCTAGTTGGGGAACCCCGCCAAAGGCCCTGATTTTGAGGATTGACGGGCCAAGGAGCAAGGTTCCAACGCCCTCTAGGAAAAGGCGTCTTCTCGGAAGATTCACTCGTTCTTCATTTTGCCAACATGTTCGTTAGCTAATCTTAATGTTGTCAGGGGGGCGGTGTTTCGCTCGCCGACATTTCCATTTCAGAGGAAACTGCATGTCTCGTTCACGCAAGCGCCAAGGATTTACGCTCATCGAGCTTTTGGTCGTAATCGCCATCATCGCCGTTTTGATCGGCCTACTTCTGCCCGCAGTCCAAAAAGTTCGCGAAGCCGCAAACCGTATGCAATGTTCCAATAACCTAAAGCAAATCGGACTTGCCTTTCACAACTTCGAATCCAGCCAAGGTAAACTCCCCCATCCCGGTCAAATCGACTCCACCGGTTCAAACACCACCCTGTACATGATTCACTCTTGGTGTACCCAAATCCTTCCCTATGTGGAACAGGAAAACACTTACAAGATGTTTGACATGAGCTCGAACAATACCGCCTCCGGGTATAACCGAGCCTTGATTCATCCCTTGGGCTACCAGGGTTTGGATTATGATGATCCCGCCTACCCTTCGGGTTGGTTGGCCGCTCAAACCCAAGTCAAAACCTTTGTATGTCCCAGCACCCCGATTGGTGCCGTGGCTCGTGGCAATGGCGAAAACCTTGGACCAATCGACTATATGGCTTGTGCAGTTAGCGATGTGGACGAAGGCACTAGGGCCCGTGTGGTAGGTACCGGTAGCGCCGCTTACAGGGGTCGCTTCGTTGGTCCCCTTACCGCCGAAGGTGCTAAGATTTCTAGCATTCTTGACGGATCCTCCAACACCATCCTCGTTGTCGAAGACGCGGGTCGGTCCCAATACGGCGTCAGCACCTTTGGTGCGGGTTCAGCTCGTAATTCACCCGTAGCGGCCCCCGGCCACTCCACTCCAGGAGACGGACTTGGTGGAAACGCCCGTCGCGTTTACGCTTGGGCCGATCCTGATGCCGCAACCAACGGTTTCTCCGGTCCCAGCAAATCCTTGGGTGACCGAACCGCCAAGGTCAACAATAACAATTCCATCATTGGTGGTCCTGCCGAATGCCGTTGGTCCGTAAACAACTGTGGTCCCAACGATGAACCCTTTGCTTTCCATACCGGCCTTGTCCTAGCTGCAATGTGTGATGGATCCGTTCGCTCGATTCGCGAAGCCACGGATGGCTTGGTGATCAAGGCGGCGGTAGGCGCGACAGACGGCACAGTGTATTCTTTTGACTAAGAACAACGATTTAAGAAAAGGATTATGAATCAGATGAGATCTTTCTTGGTAACCTTGATCGCCCTTGTTGGCGTGGGCTGTGGTGAGTCGGGCAAGCCGATCGCGGATGCGGTTAACTTTTCCGGCAAGGTCAGCGACGCGACGGGCAAACCCATTGGAGGGGTGGAGATGCACCTGCAACCCCTCGATTCGGGCAAACCTGCGATCATTTCCTTAGGAGCCGACGGTTCCTTCAAAGCTAAAGCCGTAGCGGGAAAATACGCCTTTTCCTTTCAATTGAAAAACGGCGCAGCCGCGGCCAAGGTTCCGGCAAATTACCGCGATGGTTCCAAAGACCACACCATCGTTGTTTCAAGCGGGGCCAGCTTGGATATCAAACTGGTTCCCTAACTTGGAAACCTTCTTAATAACAAAAACCAAGGGACCGGAAGGCATCACCTTCCGGTCCCTTTTTCGTTT
>SIAL01000191.1 GCA_009691815.1 Gemmataceae bacterium
AACGACACCCTTTCGACAGCCCAAAAATCCTCGTTCTTGACCCCAGCTGCAACCGCAAAAGACCGTCAAAGATCGACGCCTATCGACGGGGGTAGACAGCTATAGACATGAGTTGACATGGGTCGACAAGTCGAAAACAGAGATTTTGAAGGGCCCCTGACCGACAATTCCACGCCACCATTCGCCATGATCTGGCCTACAATTTGTAGAATCTTAAGAACCCTCCGTGGCCTCCTCTGGGAATGGGTTTTGGGAGAACCACCTCCATACAGGAGGCCAGTTTCGCCTCATGATCTATTCGCAAAGCATTACAAAATAATAGGTTATGGCTTAAGTTGATGCCATTGGGTTCTGGCACCCTTGTTTGATTATCTTCGATTGACCAAAACGCCCGCCGCAATTAGGCCACCTAGGACCATCAGGCCCAACCCCAGAATTCCGTAGAAAACACGAGCTCCATTTCGACCAAAGATGCCGACAATCCATTGCGCCTTGCGGCTTTGCATAAACAAGTTCCAATCAAGGGCCGCCCCGCAGAGGGAAAAGAGCCCTGCGGCGACAATAATAAGGCCGGTGAAATTCATCCAAGTAGCCTCCCTGACCTGTGCAAAACAGAGTTATTGGCAACCTTGTGGTGACAAGTGAAAACATAGGCGATTGAGAGTCAATTGGCAAGGAACCCATGGTAGAAACGCAAAGGTGGGATTTGTTAACCAAAGCAGGAAAATCGTAGGTTTTTCCCGTTTGAACTCGGAGGCAACTCCGGACGATCCCAATTGCCGTTTTCAGCACTCCCGCGGTTGGAGTCCTTCCGCCCGGTCCGAAGGTCATTGCGTTATATCAGATAGCGCTATTTTGCAGGAAAAACCTATGAACTTGCTTACCAAGAAGGCTGTTAGGCGGGCCAAGTACCACTGGGCCAACCGATACCCGAGATTGGTTTAAGAATCTCAAGTACTTCCGCCAAAAGCTGTGGTTCAGGCGCGCTAGATACCGCCTCGATGTTGGCATCGACCTGAGCGATATTGCTCATGCCCACAAGCGTTGTGCAAAGTCCGGGCAAATGGGCGGTAAATTGCTGAGCAAGGTGTGCCAAGTCCGCTCCCCTTTTTGCACAATGATCCGCGGCTTTTTGGACGGCCACCTTGACCTCGGCAGGTGCCGGGTGCCAATCCGGGGGAACGGCCTGCGTGAGGAGTCCCATGCTCAGCGGGCTGGCGTTGATGATACCGGTACCATGGGCCTTGGCCACCGGCAAGAGTTTTTCAAGGATGGTGGTATTGTTAAGCGAGGCGTGGCAATAACTGATCACAACATCCAACTTGCACGAGGTAATGGCCCGCTCCAACACCCCAAGCGGGAACCCGGTCATGCCGATGAATCGACATTTTCCCTGGGTGCGGAGGTGATCGAGCGCCCGCCAAGTTTCATCAAAGACCCATTCGAGGTTTGGTTGGAATTCGATGTCGTGGGCCTGAAGAATATCGACATGGTCCGTCTTCAAGAGCCGCAAAGAAATTTCACAGCTGCGAACAATGGCATCGAAGGAGAAGTCAAAAACATCCTTGGAAATGCGGCCTGCCTTGGTGGCAAGGATAATTTTCTCGCGCCACCCCCCCTCCAGAGCCCTTCCAAAGATCTCCTCACTTCTGCCTCCCCCGTAATAGGGGCTGGTGTCAAACAGGTTGATTCCACGGTTGATGGCATGATGGACGGCCCGAATTCCTTCGGATTCATCAAATGTACCATAAAACCCACCAAAAGTCCCCCCTCCGAAGCCAATTGGGGAAACCATAAGGCCGGTGGAGCCGAGGGGACGCAAAGAAAGAGGCATGGTTCTGCCCTATTTGAAGGTTTGATGAGGAGGGCAAAAGCAAGGTGGAAGGTCCACCGGGCCATGAGCTTAGGTGTATGAGTAAAGCTTTTTTCGGGAAGGTATCGATAAGGACCTTAGTGGTTTTCCACTTGTCCCCTTGGCCATTCCTGATTAAATTGAGGTAATGGCCAAAGCGCCAATCAAGCGGGTGTAGCTCAGTGGTAGAGCGCCACGTTGCCAACGTGGATGTCGTGGGTTCAAGTCCCATCACCCGCTCTTAGCGCCGAGGAAGCCCGGGCAACTCCTCCTTTTCATTAGAAAAAGGGAGTCGCCTTGGGTTTCCCCGGTATTTCTATTTTGCATTGGATCACCGACCATGACTGAGATCGCTACGGAACTCGCCACCTTGCCAACAGCAGCGGAATCCAGCCGCAAGCTTAACTTGGGCGTGGATATTCGCGACGCCGGCCCTTGTAAAAAACATATCCAAGTAACCATTCCACGGTCTGATTTGGATGTTCGCTTGGCGGAAAAGTTTTCCGAAATGGCGATCGAGGCACCGATTCGCGGCTTTCGCCCGGGCAAAGCCCCTAAGCAACTAATCGAACGCAAATTCTACAAGGAGGTCACCGACCGGCTGAAAACCGAGCTGCTCCTTGCCAGCCTCGAACAATTGGCGGAAGACAACGACTTAAATCCGATCAGTCCCCCCGACTTGAACCCCAGCGCGGTGGTATTCCCCAAAGAGGGCGACCTGATCTATGAATTTCAGGTAGAAGTCCGTCCTGAAGTTGCGGCTCCCGAGTACAAGGGCCTCAAATTGGACAAGCCCGTCCACAAATTCACCCCCGCTGAAATCGCTGGCGAGGGCAAACGCATCCTTCGACGCATGGGGCACCTTGAACAAAAGCTCGATGGCGGAGCCGTCGAGCAAGGCAACGAAGTCACCCTTAGCGGTGCCGTTACCCACGATGGCAAGTCCATTGGTCAAATCAAATCCAGCTCGTTCCGGGTGGAAGAAAAACTGGCCTTTAAGGACGGCATCGCTCACACTTTTGCGGCCCAACTGAGTGGCGCCAAGGTGGGTGATACCCGATTGGTATCCATCGAACTTAGCCATTCCATTGGCGGCCTGTCCAACTTGGCCGGAAAAACCGTTGAAGCCTCGCTTATAGTCGAAAAAATCTTCCTTATCAAGGATCCTGAACTGACTGGCGAGTTCCTTCAAAGTCTGGGAGTCAGCTCGGTTGATGGTTTTCATGAATTGGTCGAAGTCCTTTTGAATCGCCGATTGGAACACCGCCAACGCCAATCGATCCGCCAACAATTTTTGGTAAGCGGCCTCAAGTCGCTCGACTCCGAATTGCCCCAAGACCTGTTGATGAAGCAGGCCCGCACCGCCATGGCCCGACGGGTTATGGAAATGCGCAGTGACGGCATCTCCGAAGAGGAAATCCGAGCTCGTCAACGGCTCCTTTCCCAAGATATCCTTGCCACCACCGCGTCTGCCCTCAAGGAACACTTTGTCCTTCAGAAGGTTGCCGAACTGGAGAAAATCGAAGTCTCCGACCATGATATCGAAATCGAAATTGCCCGCTTGGCCCAAAACTCCGGGGATTCGGCCCGTAGGGTCCGAGCCCGGATGGATCGCGAAGACCTCATCGACGCCCTTGCCGCGGAACTTCTCGAACGCAAGGTTTTGGACTACATCATTTCACAGTCGGAATTGACCGAGGTGCCGCTCCCCTCCGAGGAAAAAGAAGAGGTAACGCTTGACACCTCCGAAGCCAGCGCGGTTCATGATTCGGAAATGGACCCCGCCGCGGACGCCAATCTTGCCAACTAATCCTTTGGCCGAGTAACGACCAAATCCAACAATGTTCCGGGTATACCCGAAAGGGATCACCAAGGGAGGAGCCCATGCAGCCGGTGATGACAGGAAACAACAGTCTTTATGCCGCCAGAGGTCGCGACGGCGATCGAAGCCGAGGGACTTCGGATATCCTTTTGGATAACCGGATCATTTTCTTCGGCTGTTCAGGCACCAACATTTACGAACCCGTAATCAACGACCTGACTGCCAACATCGTCGTCCAGCAGATGCTCTATCTGCAACACGAAAACCGCACTCAGGAAATTTCGTTTTACATAAACTCCCCCGGCGGTTCGGTCACCTCGACCCTTGCCATCTACGATACGATGCAATACCTCGAATGCCCTATCGCCACCTATTGCATGGGCATGGCGGCTTCGGGGGCTGCCATCCTTCTAACGGCCGGCACCAAAGGGCGTCGCTTTATCCTTCCTCACGCCAAGGTCATGATTCATCAGCCTTGGAGTTCGGGGATTGGTGGCCAAGCCAGCGATGTTGAGATCGAGATGCGCGAAATCCTCAAGATGAAATCGATTCTCAATGAAATCCTTTCCAAGCATACGGGGAAGGATCTTCCCACTATCGAAGCGGAAACGGAACGAAACCGGTATTTCGATGCCACCGATGCCAAGGATTTTGGATTGGTGGATGAGCTACTGATTCCGGTAAAGAAGTCCGGAGTTTAGGGATGGGGATGCCAGACAGGCGGTTTGGCACCCAAAGTATTCTTTTTTCCTAATTTTTACTCCCAAGGGAAACGATCAAACCCTTGGGCGTGCTGGAGAGTGCGCCATGCCAATGCTTCCCCCCCTGGTTATCGGCCAGAATGGCCGGGAGGAACGTTACTTCGACCTCTATTCTCGCCTCCTTCAGGAACGCGTTGTGTTCCTTTTAGGCGAAGTGGATGACGAAAGTGCGAACCTTGTGGTGGCGCAATTGCTCTATTTGCAGAATGAAGATCCCAAGGCGGATATCCACTTTTACATCAATTCGCCGGGTGGTTCGGTTACTGCGGGCATGAGCGTTTATGATGTGATGCGCTACATTCATTGCGATGTGGCGACCTATTGCATCGGGATAGCAGCAAGCATGGGATCAATTCTCCTCGCGGCGGGAACCAAGGGCAAAAGATTTGCCCTTCCTCATGCCGAGGTCATGATTCATCAGGTGTTGGGTGGGGCTAGAGGACCGGCGACGGACATCGTCATCCGGACCAATCACCTCCTCCGCACCAAAAAGACCATGAACGAGCTTCTTTGCAGGCTCACTGGGCAGCCCTTGAATCGCGTCGAAAAGGATACCGACCGCGATAATTTTATGTCTGCGCAGGAAGCGAAGGACTACGGACTCATAGACCATGTTTTGGAAAAACTTCCTGCCGGCCATTTTTCAGGGAAAAAACTCCCCTAAAACCCTTCATCTTTTGATGCGGGCCATTGGTACGGTCGTCCCCAAGACTTTGGTCTTTGGGATGGCCGTTTTCCTTTTGGGGTGTCAAAAGCAACAGCTCCAACGCGACATCCTCGAATCGAATATGCGCCAACACGAGCGCGCCTTGCAGGATGCCAATGTGGAACTCGATAACAGTCGGGCCACGACCGCCTCTCTGGCCGCGGAGAATCGGTCCTTCCGGGGGCTTTCCTTTTTGCCTTCGCTTCATCATTCCAAAGCCGCAATCAAACATTTGGAGTTTGGCCGCGGAACCGGCGGAGTCGACGAAGACAGGGCCAACGGCGACGAAATGCTTCAGGTTGTGGTGGAGGCAAAGGACACCGATGGCCACACCGTCAAAGCTCCCGGCACCCTTCATTTGCAGGTGTACGAAATAACCACAGAAGGTTTCAAGCAACCTTTAAGCTCTTGGGATATTAGCGCCGAAGAACTCCGCAAATCGTACAAATCGGGTCTTTTTCAAAGTGGCCATATTTTGGTTTTGCCTTGGAAGGTAATCCCCAACACCCCCAAAATCAGGCTCTCCGCCCAACTCAGACTCGAGTCCGGTCAAGCCTTTGAAGCGGAAAAAGATTTGACTATCCGACTGGCCGCGAGTCCGCTTACTACCCAACCAAGGGGTTCCATCCCGGCTGGACTGGTGCCGACCTTGCCCTCCTACAATCCGGGTCCCTTGGGAGGGTTTCCCACCGAATCGGGAGTGCTGGTTCTTCCTCCCCCCATTCCCACAACACCTTCCGCGCTGGCCCCCAAACCCAGCCCACCCGAAACCCCTGTTCCGGCAGTTACGCCCTTGCCAACCCCATTGCCAACCCCGATCAAGCCCCCACCGGCCTTAGCACCCTTGGCACCAGTCCCGGGGGCAAAGCCCATCGCCACCACCCCGGCACCTTTGGTACCGACCATTCCATTGCCCCCTCCCGCCCCTGTTCCGGCCGATATTCCCAAACCGTCGGGGCCGCCTTCCAGTACCCCCGCACCTTTGGCACCGGGAATCCTTTCGGGCCTACCGGGACTAGCCATTCCCCCTTTAAGCACTACAAATCCGGCGAAATAGTCGCCCCCTGATAAAGTTCATTTGGCCAATATGTGGTAATACTCCGAGCAGGAAATCCCGCGGTGCGGAGTTCAGCGAGGGCTAGGGCGCCCGGGTCCGAATCGTTCTGAATGGGGTGCGGGCGGTTTTTCCCCGGCCCCACCCGCAAAAAGAAACCTCCAAGGGCGCGGTGCGTTCCCGGCGACAGTTCCTGAGCATTCTGCCAGCAGCGTGGAAAAAAGCCGAACAAGCCCTTTTCCGGTCAATTCGTGACGCGGATTTCCCCGGAGCTTCATCGCCAAGTCAATCTGGCGGCGGGTATTTCCGGCAAAAGCCTCAATGCCTAGGTCGTTGAATAACCTCAAACGGCCGTCGCCCGTGTCAGGTTAAACATGGCCGCAAAAGCCACGGGGATAGTGATGGTGAAACCGAAGGCGGTTGCCAAGATCGTGGTCAAGCAATCGTCGAAAAAGGCCAAGCAAAAGGCCTGATTCTTGTTTGTGAATCGCTTACCCGTCCGGCTCGAAGGGTTTCTGTTGGTAATGATTCCTTCCGGGATCGGGAGAGGGGATGCCCTATGAGGCCGGACGCCTTGGCGGGGCGGGTTTGGGATTATCTTTTGGTAGTAACCCTTCCCAGAATCAATCCCTACAATGGCAAAAGTGGCCTCCCGGAAAGACGATTGCCTTTGGGCAACGAT
>SIAL01000192.1 GCA_009691815.1 Gemmataceae bacterium
AGGACCACCTCCAAGAGGGCGGATTCCCCCTCTTTGGAAACCAGCGACCATTTCGATGGCCGGGTTCTTTGGCCCAAAAGGTCAATGCCTTGGCTCAATTGAGCTAGGTCGGATTCCTGCGGATGACCCGCCACGGTTACGAGGTAGCGTTTCTCCACCCCCCGGGTGGGATCCGTAAGGGCATCCGCCAAGGGACCATCGTTGGTAAAGAGCAAAAGCCCTTCCGAATCGGCATCGAGCCTACCCACGGGAAATTTCCAGAAATCGCTCTCGGGAAAGAGAGAATAGACGGTTGGTTTGCCCCTTTCATCGCTTCGGGTACAGACCAGCCCTTTGGGTTTGTTGACCATCCAAACCCGGATGGTGGGCTTCTCTAGCAGGGTATTTTCGCAGGTGATTCGGTCGATGGTGGTATCGATCCAGGTAAGCGGGTCACGGATGACTCGGTTGTTGACCCGGACCTTGCCATCGACAATGAGTTTCCATGCCATTCCCCGGGATCCCATACCCAATTTGGAAAAGGCACGATGCAGTTGGACACGCTGGCCGGGCTTGGAACGAGGTTTCATGAAGAGAATCACCACGCAAAGGGAGAAATAGATAAAGTATCTTGGACTTGCCTATTGCCAAGTTTGCCTGAATTACCAACAAAAGCATGATACGATGATTTTGGCTTGTTTTTCCAACCCAAAGGAATCCCTCCGGTGCCCCAAATTGCCTGTCCAACTTGCAAATCGCGGATGACTGTTCGGGACGAAGATCTCGGCAAAATGGTCCAGTGCCCGGGGTGCAAACAAACCTTGCAGACCCAAGCAGCCGTTTCCACGCCAACCGCGGATGTATCCAAAGCGGTACCCCAGCTAAAACAGACCACCAAGATTCAGGCGGCCCTACCCAAGGCAAGCAATCTAACCAAACCTTCGGTCCAAATCAAAAAACCGGTAGTAAAAAAAGAGCCCGAACCGGAGGAGGAAGAACCCTCCGATTTGGAAGCTTATAATGAGGTCGAACAGGAAGAAGACACCGGCAAAATAAGCCGTAAAAAGCGTATTTGGTTGGGCTGGGACGCTGGCTACAAAGGGCTAAGTTTGACCTCGGTTGGGATGGTGGTCTATTTGGTGGGGGCGGTTTTGGGTGGCCTTGGCTGGACCTCCTACTTTTTTACCAAACAGGACACTCTCTTTTATGTCGCCCTTGGGATCAGCATTTTAACCGGATTGGTCTTTTTGGTTTTGGATGTTTGGGGCCGTTCCTTGCTCACCATGATCCCACCCGAAAAGGTCCCAAACGGTCCAATGCTGATGATTTTGTCGCTGGTTGGTTTTTGCCTTTGCTACCTGATGGCGGGATTATCCGCGGCCATTCCCTTGGCGGCGATCGGGGCGGTACTCTTTTTGGGGGCGGGTTATTGGACCGCCCTTTTTGGCTATTGGCTCATGTGTGGGGGACTAAACAACATGTCCCTTACCAGCTTTTTTCTGACCCATGCCATATCCACCATAGCGCTTAACATTATCGGGGCCATTTTCCTTGCCGTTCTCTTTTTGATCATGGAGGTACGCCCTCTGGATATTAAAAGGATGATCGGTGGGGATGAAAACCCAAAGGCGGTTGTGGCCCTAGCCGGGTTGATCATTATTGGACTTGGAAACGCCGGCCTTTACCTTTGGGCCATCAATCTTTGTTTCCAGTTACGAGCAATCCTTGGGGATAAAATAGGCAAGTGACTCCTCTCCCAAACCCTCTGTTTCCCGATGCGTTTTCCAGCTGGCTTGTGGGCGTTGCCACGGGTGATTTGGTTTTCGATAAGGTCCATGGGGAGGCCGTCGACTATTGGAAGTCAGGCCATTTTTACGAAGCCCATGAATCCTGGGAGGATCTGTGGCGAGGCCAAGGCCCGGAAACCGCCCTGCGGAGGGCCTTGCAAGGATTGATCCGTTTGGCCGCCGCGGGGGTTAAGGGAAAAGCCGAACATTTCGCCGGCTACAAACATCATCTTCGGGGAGGGCTGGGCCACCTTACCTTGGCCCAAACTCTGGGGATTGATCGAGATTGGCCGGGACCCAATTGGGCGGAAATCCTCCTTTGGGTACAATCGGCATCGAAAGAGGAGAGAAATCTCCAAGGTTAAATTGTTTTAGGTTTATTGGTGGGCGTTGGAAAGTGACATCGTGCGTGGCCCCTGTTTCACGCACGGATAACAGGAGAATAGATGCTGGCTTCAAGAATTATACCCTGCTTGGATGTCGCGGGCGGCCGCGTGGTAAAAGGGGTCAATTTCGTCGGCCTTAGAGATGCCGGGGATCCTGTTGAAGTGGCTCGCCGCTATGAAAAAGAGGGAGCCGATGAGCTGGTGTTTCTGGACATTCACGCCTCCCATGAGGGCCGGGACATCTTGGTCGATATGGTCCGCCGGGTGGCGGAGGAATGTTTCATGCCCTTTACCGTTGGGGGGGGGATCCGAACGGTGGAGGATGCGGCAAGGCTGATCCAGGCCGGCGCGGAAAAGGTGAGCATCAACTCTGCGGCGGTGCTCAATCCTAGCTTGATTGGCGAGATAGCCAAACGGTTTGGAAGTTGTGCCACCGTGGTCAATATCGATCCCAAGCGGGTAATGGTTGATGGTTTGGAAACCTGGATGGTTCACATCAATGGGGGCCGGATTCCAACCTCGTGGTCGGCGGTGGCATGGGCCCAAGTGGTGGAACGATTGGGAGCGGGTGAGATTATCCTTACCTCCATGGACGCCGATGGAACGAAAAACGGCTATGATATCCCAATAACCAAAGCCGTTGCCGAGGCGGTGGGGATTCCTGTTGTGGCAAGCGGTGGCGCGGGCAATGCCCACCATATGCTTTTGGCCATTCAGGAAGCCAAAGCCAGTGCGGTACTTGCTGCCAGCATCTTTCACTATCGGGAACTGGAAATCCGGGAAGTGAAGGAATATCTGGCGGCCCATGGGATTGCCGTTAGGCTTTAATCCCAAGGGTGGTTTATTAAGTGCCTTCCAAACGGGCCTCTCAAGGGGCTCGCAAACGCCCTTGATCGTTTTGGTCGCGGGCCACATTTCCCGGAGGTTTCTATGTCCGCTCCCGCTTCACACGGTTCCCCCTCTCCCAAATCGCCTCCTCCTATCCTTCCCAGTACACAAAACGCAGTCCCAGCTGATCCCAAGCGGGAACCCGAGGTCAACAAACTATTTCGCATGGTGATGAAGCTTGAGGCTTCGGACATCCATCTCAAGGTGGGTCAACCCCCCATGATGCGCCTTCGGGGCGACATCAAGCGGATGGAAATGCCCCCCATGACCCAAGAGATGATGGAGCGATTGCTCATTCCCCTGCTCAGTCCCCGCCAAAGGCAAATTCTCGATGATGAGGGTGGCGTCGACTTTTCCTATGTGGTCGGCCAAGATGAGTCCCGATTTCGTGTGAGTTTATTCCGCCAGAGAAACCGCCTCTCTCTGGTAAGTCGCCGGGTGAACACCAAAATCCCATCCTTTAGCGAATTGGGGCTGCCCCCCAGCATTGAGGCCCTGTGCCACTTTTCCGAAGGTTTGGTGATTCTGGCCGGTGTGACAGGGTCGGGCAAGTCAACCACCATCGCCTCCATGTTAAACTACATCGCCGAGCGGGAACCGCTTCACATCCTTACGGTTGAGGATCCGATTGAATTTACTTTCTCCGACAGCATGTCCTATTTCAACCAGCGGGAAATCGGCCTTGATGTCATGAACTGGCACAAAGCCCTCAAAGATGCGGTGCGTCAAGACCCCGATGTGATTCTGGTGGGCGAGTTGCGCGATGTGGAAACCTTTGAGGCAGCCATCCAAGCGGCGGAGACGGGCCACCTTGTCTTCGGCACGATCCATGCGGCCACCGCCACCACGACCATCAACCGAATTCTCGACCTCTTTCCGCCAGAAAAACATGGTGCCATTAGGCAATCGCTCGTGAACAACCTAAAGGCGGTAGTCGCCCAAAAACTGCTCAAGGGGCTGAAAAAAGGGCGCGTTCCGACCAACGAGATCATGATTGTCAACCCAATCATTCGCAAACTCATTTCCGAAAAGCGGGACTCGGACCTGCTCTCGGCGGTCCAAATGTGTGCCCAAGAAGGGATGGTGGACTTCACCATGAACCTCAAATCCTTGGTGGACCAAGGGGATATCGATAAAGCCACGGCCCTTGAGGTTGCTCCCAACCCGGAACAATTCAAAATGATCCTCAAAGGAATCAAGGTTTCCACGCCGGGTATTCTCTAAAATCGCTTTAGCCATTTCCCTCTTTGGAGGGTCCTTTGGGGAAAGTTGTTCATGTTCCAACCTGTACTTTCAACCTTGAGACTTTTTGCATTCGATGGGGATTTTCCCCATGGAGACGGGTGGTATATTGGGTTTCTAAGATTGGCGATGGCCCTTATCTGCCTTTTGGCTTGGTGTGCCCTTTGCCAATGGATAGATGACGACCAGCGCGAACTGGAAATCGCGGACGGGCCGATGTGGAACATGATCGCTCTGGGTACCGGGGCGATTGGTGGACTCCTCCTCTTCTGGTTGCCGGGGTTTTGGTTTATTTGGTTTTTGTTGATGGTGGCGATGGTTGTGGAAGCCAAATTGTACGCCAATTTGCACAACTCGATGATCCGTGACACAAGCCTGCATCTGCTTACCCCGACGCACTTTAAACGCCTTGGCGAAAAGTATCTTCGTCTCAATTTTTCCGGTGGCGAAATCGTACGGGGCCGCAACATCCCCGTTATGTTTGTGGGGAAACGAGGGGGAGCCCACAATAGTGATTCGTCGAAGTTTTTGTCCAAAGCGGAAGAATCGGTGGGGTATCAACTGGCCTTGGAACTCATTTGGAACGCCATCTCTATGCGGGTGACGGACATTCACCTTGAACCGACCAAAGACGAAACAATGGTCCGCTTTCGCATCGACGGAATGATGAAGGCCCAAGAGCCAATGGAACGGCGCATTGGGGACTCTGTCCTAAACATTCTCAAGGTGGTGGCGGAGCTTGACATCACCGAAAAACGCAAGCCTCAGGATGGCAGTTTCCAAGCGCGCATCCTCAATCCGGACAAGCCAAAATCCGGTGGCAGGCTTTGTGATTTTCGTGTGGCCACCTCCGGCAGTGTGGCGGGCGAAAAGATGGTCATTCGTATTTTGGATCAATCCAAAGCGATTAGCAGCCTTGACGATTTGGGACTTCGCCCCAAAATTCGCAATCAAATCCGCGCCATAGTTGGCGCACCCCATGGGCTTTTCCTCGTTTGCGGGCCGACCGGTGCGGGTAAATCGACCACCCTTTATGCCAGCCTTCACGAAATTGACCGCTTTACCAAGAATGTAATTACCTTGGAAAACCCGGTGGAATATGCCATTTCCAACACCACCCAAATTGAGGTGAACGCAAAATCCGGAAAAACCTTTGCCGGGGAACTCCGAAGTGTTCTCCGCCAAGACCCCGATGTTATTTACATTGGTGAAATCCGCGACAAGGAGACGGCGGATATTGCTTGTCAGGCGGCCCAAACCGGCCACATGGTCTTTTCCACCATCCACTCCAATGACGCGGTAAGCGCCTTGGCTAGGCTCATTGAACTGGGGGTGGATCCCTCGGTGGTGAGTAATTCCCTTTCCGGGGTTTTGGGCCAACGATTGGTGCGCAAGCTGTGCCCCAAATGCAAGGAGAAATATACCCCCTCCCAAGAGGCCCTGAAAAAGCTCAACCTACCCGCCGACCGGATCAAATTCCTTTGTCGGGCGCCGGGCGAAGGCAAAGAGGGTACGGAAAACGCCTGTGACCATTGCGGGGGAACCGGTTACCGAGGACGCACCGGCGTTTACGAACTTTTCGTAATCACCGACAAGATCAAGGAGATGATCGAGTCAAAAGCCAAACCGAACATCCAGCAGATCACCCAAGAGGCCATCAAGGAAGGGATGACCCTTTTATTCACGGACGGTCTAAGACAGGTCATTGCGGGCGACACCTCGATCAGCGAAATCACCCGCGTTTGTAAGTAATCTTTTGGCAATAGAACACCAGACTCCTCGCCTTTTAGGGGCAATGATAAGTAGGAACCTTGGTCAGGCAAAACGGAGGACGATCCCTTGAATGGCTGTGTTATGCTTTCGTTAGGAGTGATCGGCGCGGTGGGATATGCCTGCTTTGCCGAGGGCATTTTCGGCGCCCTTGCCGCAGTCTTCATGGTGTTTTTCTCAGGCACATTCGCCCTTGGGTTTTTCGAACCCTTGGCACGGGTTATAGGGCCCATTATCCATGGCACGGTTTTGAGCAACTACGAAGATGGGATCGCGCTCTCGGCGCTATTTTCCATCTCCTACATGGGACTTCGGACTATCCTCAACAACCTTACTCCTCGCCGGTTTGAATACCCTTTGCTTCTCGACCAGATAGGCGGCGGTGTGGCCGGGCTTTTGGTGGGCTATCTGGTTTCCGGTTTTATCATTGTGATGTTTCAGACCCTTCCTTGGGAAGAAACCTTTTGGGGTTTTCACCCGGTTTACCAGACCGAGGAGACTACTGCGGGGCGCAAATACTTTCCCGGGGATCGGGTTTGGCTATCCATCATGCACCGGGTCACCGGCCCAAGTGGCATGCTTGGTGGGGGAACCGAAAATCAATTCGACCCGGACGCATCGTTTGAAGTGCGCTATGGCAGACATCGCCGTCAACCGGGTGAGGATGGTTCCCGCCCCTTTCAGGGCGAGCTTTACCGCCTCCATGGGGAACCGCCCCCTGAACCGGAAGTGCCTTAATCGGGCGAATAGTGGCGTCGATAGGAAGAAGAAAAGATTTCCAAAACCGG